>JAKAVH010000125.1 GCA_021827545.1 Thermoplasmata archaeon | reverse complement strand
GCATCAGCAGGAGACCTTGGCTCGAGGTGGCGGTGTACGTCCGGGCACCCAGCGCCGCGGCGCTGATGCAGACCTGCAGGGCACTGTGCTCGGACTCGACCTTGACGTACTGCGCGTTGAGATCGCCGGACGCGACGAAGTCCGCGATCTTCTCGACGATCGAGGTCTGGGGAGTGATCGGGTAGGCGGAGATCACCTGGACCCGGGCGAGCTGGGCCGCGTACGACTGGGCGTAGTTCCCCGAAAGCACTTTCATCGTCATGGGAAGCTCCTAGACCTCCGCGACCATCTCGATCGTCTTGGGGGGGCACTCGGCGGCGCAGATCCCGCAGCCCTTGCAGTATTCGAGACGGAGCTTCGGGAACCCGACCGCGTCGAACTCGATCGCGTCGTCCGGGCAGAACTTCCAGCAGAAGTTGCACTTCGTGCACCGGTCGAGGTGGATGACCGGGGTGAACGTCCGCCATGCGGCGGTGTGGATCCGCTCGCTCGAAAGGGAGGCCATCGGACCTTCCGGCAGGGAGGGTCCCGCGACCCGGGGTGGGGTCGGAAGCGGCACCGATGGCCCGGCGGTCCCGTCCACCGTCCGGACCCCGAGGTAGCCGTCACGGGCCGCGAGACGGTTCTCTTCCGGGCGCGCCGGGACGAACTGCTCGACCGCCCGGCTCAACGCCTCGAGCGAGACGACCTCGGTCGCCCGGGCGAGCGCGCCGAGGACGGCGGTATTGACGATCGGCAGCATCGCGGTGCCGAGCCCGTGCGCGAGGGCGATGTGGGTCGCGTCGACCGCGGCCCGCCGAACACCGCCCGGTGCGGCGAGGGTCTCGGGGGCGTGCGTCGTGTTGACCAGCAGCAGGCCCCCCGGCTTGAGGCCGTCCGTGACGCGCTCCGTCGCGAGGAGGCCGGGGTCGAGCACGACGACCACGTGCGGCGCGGTGATCGAGGTGCGGAGCGCGATCGGACGGTCGTCGATGCGGGAGTACGCGGTGACGGGCGCTCCACGGCGCTCGACCCCGAAGAACGGGAAACTCTGGGGGATCTTCCCATCAAGGAACGCCGCCTGCGCCAGGAGCTCGGACGCGACGACGCCCCCCTGGCCCCCCCGGCCGTGGAACCGGATCTCGATCATCGGTCTTTCCCGGGGGAACGAGCCGGTGGAAAGTTGATGAAGGAGGGGTCAGCCGCAGTTGACAATCGATTAAAGCGCGCCTCATCCTAGGTTGTCGCGGGGTTTTTCGATGGTCGGCATTCGCGCGCTCAAGAAGATCTGGATGGACGGTCAGCTGGTCGACTGGGGGGAGGCGAAGGTCCACGTCCTCACCCACGCACTCCACTACGGCTACTCGATCTTCGAGGGGATCCGGGCCCACGACACGCCGCGGGGACCGGCGATCTTCCGTCTGAAGGAGCACATCGACCGCTTCATGAACAGCGCGAAGGTCTATCGGATGAAGCTTCCCTTCTCGGCCGAGGAGATCGAGAGGGCGTGCGTCGACCTCGTTCGGGCGAACGGGGTCCCGGCGGTCTATCTCCGTCCGATCGGGTTCTCCGGCTACGGAGAGATGGGCCTCGATCCGACCAAGAGCCCGGTGCAGGTCGCGGTGGCCGCGTGGGAGTGGGGCGCGTACCTCGGCGCCGCCGGAGTGGAGACGGGGGTCCGGGCGACGGTCTCGAGCTGGGTCCGCATGGACTCCCGTTCGCTGCCCCCGCAGGCAAAGTGCGGCGCCAACTACGCGAACTCGGCGCTCGCGAAGATGGAGGCGACCATTGGGGGGTACGACGAGGCGATCCTCCTCAATTCCTCCGGGATGGTGGCCGAGGGGCCCGGCGAGAACATCTTCCGCGTAAAGAACGGCGTCGTGAGCACCCCGCCCGCGAGCTCCGGCATCCTTCGGGGCATCACGCGGGACACGGTCATTCAGTTCCTCGCTCCGGAGCACGTACCGTTCCAACGTACCGACTTCACTCGGGAGGATCTCTTCACCGCGGACGAGCTCTTCTACACCGGCACCGCGGCCGGTATCACTCCGATCCGTGAGGTGGACGGACGCGCGATCGGCACGGGGAAGTACCCCATCGTCCAGCGGCTCCAGCGTCGGTACGAGGACGCGATCCACGGACGCGATCCGGCCTACGCCGCGTGGCTTACCTACGTGACCTGAGCCGTTCGTACCGACCTGGGGAGAATGCGATCCCCGACGGCCGGCCCGACGCTAGCGGAATTCGAAGCCGTCGAACCGGGCGGAGAGGGGGACCTCGCGTACTCGGCGGACGAGGGACGGCCGACTGAGACCGAGGGGCGTGCTCACCTCGCGCAGGAAATCCTCGAGCTGGGCGAGGGGACCCCGGGCATCGATCCATACGGTCCCGTCCGGAAGGTTTTCCACGGTTCCGACCAGCCGGTGGCGCAGGGCTGCTTCGAGCACCCGGGCCCGGTAGTTGACCCCCTGGACACGCCCGGTCGCAACGCACTCCCAGTGGACGATCGGCTGCACGGCATCCCCACGGTGCGCGGTACCATGTCGCGTGCGTCGCCGCTCCCCCCGTTCCGCCGGTCGAGTCCCTCCGAGGCCGGCCGCCTGGGGTGAGGAGTCCCCAGCCCAGGGAGATGCGGGTCGATCACCTCACCAGCCCACGACCGACGGACGACCCGAGCTCTCGGCCGCGCCCTCGCCTTCTCCCCCGGATGCGCCGGGGCGCGCAGCCCCCGGTCGGCGGTTCGTGGCTCGGTGGATAATCCCAAGGATTGGGCCGGTAAAGAAGTAGGCTCGCGGGGAGAGGTCCTCAAGGGCGGCTCGGGCCGGCACGTGCTCCACCCACTCCCAGATCCCCCCGGCGCCCGAGGTGCGGGGGAGGGACGCGCCGGTCGGACGGGTCCGGGGGGCGACGGCCGATCCCGAGGCCGCCCGTGCCCGCTCACTCCGGGGGCCGATAAACTCCCTCGAACCCTCTGGCGACGCGTTCTGCTCCCCTCGGCCCCTCGACGTCACCACGACGGGGCTCTGACGCCATCCCTCCGGCCGTAGAAGCCGGACCTCCGTGCTCCCTACGAGTGGGGCTTGAGTCCGAGCAACAACCCCCGGCCCGAGGGGAGCCCGTTCGTCAGGAACCAAGCCTTCAGCCCCGCAGACCGCATGAGCTGTACCAAGCGGCGTCGGGGTACCAGCAGTCCGCGGTCCACCTCCTCGAAATGCTCGACGCGACGACCCGATCTGCCGATGAGGTAGTGATAGTGGATCGCCGACCGTCGTCCCCGCCGCGAGGAGAACGCCATCCGTACGACGGTGACCGAAGGGCTGGAGTGGGTGAGCAGGTGCACGAAGCCGGAACGGAAGTCGACCGGATCGATCCAGGGCTCGACGATCGCGATCCCGCCAGGGGTCAGATGCCGGGCAAAGTTCTCGAACGTGGTCCGGACGTCGCGCTCCGTCTCGAGGTGACCGATGGCGCTGTAGAGGCAGCTGATCACGTCGAATGTTTCGCCGAGGCGGAAGCTTCGCATGTCTCCGATACCCAATCGAACCCCGGGAAGTCGTCGCTTCGCCACGCGGAGCATCTCGGGACTGAGATCGACCCCCCTGACCGTGTAGTGACGGCGGAGGAAGCTCAGGTGCCGTCCCGTGCCGCAGGCCACATCCAGCCAGGACCGCCCCCCGGAACGGACCCATCGCCGCGCGAGCGACTCGAGGGTGCGTACCTCGGACGGGTAGTCCTTCTGACCGACCAGGTCGTCGTAGTACGGCGCGAGCCGATGGAACATGAGGGGGGAGGCGCGAGGCACGTTCGGCTCCTCCGACGATGTCACCGCCGGCACCGCCGCGCCGAGCTCAGGGCGGAGCCCTCTATAAGTAGGGAACCCGGCCATTTTCCACGGCCGGAACTGCTGCCGCTTCCGCTCGCGGTACTGGGCACCGGCCGCTCGCGGCGGGGGAGCGGTTCGATCGAGGCGGAGCTGGTGTCGACGGGCCTCCCTCGGGGTCAGCCGTTCCCGTTGACCCCGGCCGATCGGCCCGCGCCCGCCACCCATCGACGTCACTGCCGCATCGGTGGGAGGGTCGCACGCGACGGGATGAACGAATCCGTTCCCAGAGCGCGAGGGGTGGCTCCTATCCGAGGTCCGCCTTCCCCAATCTCGGCATGCTCATGCGCGGTCATCCTCGGCGGAAGTTTCCGAGCGGTACCTCATTCGGGGCCGCGAAGATCGCGATCCACACGATACGCTGCGGGGCGCGTTGTACCGCGCAGCGCCTAATGAAGGCCATGACCGACCGCTCAACGCGCGAGCGCGTGGAGAATCCCCCGTCGCCCCACGAAAGGGATGGTGCGAATCGCCACCGAAACCACCGGTCCTTTACTCGGCACCGCCAAGGCTCGATGTTCAGGAAATCGATACCCTGCGGTGAGGCGAGAGAGGGGCCTCTTCACCCGTAAGGACACTCCATGCGTGCCTCACTCCTTGGTGCGCTTCCATTGCCGAAGGTCGAATGTCACGGCGGAGATCAATCGGCGGTAACTCGTGTCGACGTCTTCGGGCATCCCGAAGCCCCCCTGCAATTCGAGCGAGATGAATCCGTGGAGCGCGCTTCGCAGGTACCGCAACGCGTGAATAGCCTGTTTGGCGCGGAGCCCATACCCTTGCAGCACGGCCAAATAGACCTCGAGGAGCTCTCGGGCAGCTTCCTGGATCTCGGGG
>JAKAVH010000024.1 GCA_021827545.1 Thermoplasmata archaeon | reverse complement strand
GGCGAGTCCCTCGGCGGCGCGAAGCGTCGCCGACCGGTACTCTTCGATCCCCTCGTCGACGCTGAGCGCGACCAGACGGACGCCCGGTCTCCGCCGGAAGTACCGGTGCGCGAGCCAGAGCGCGGCGGTCGAATCCTTCCCTCCCGACAGCGCCACCGCGACCGTCCCGCCCGCGAACCGAGGGAGCTGGCGGTGGAATTCCCGCCGTGCTCGCTCCTCGACCGAGGCGAGGAAGTGGAGCGCGCACGCGTGGGTGCCGCGGTACGGTTGGTCGATGACCGCCGGTGCGTCACAGAGCGAACAGCGCACGACCCTAGGGAACGGTACCCGGATATTTGAGAAGGGAGCGACGAGAGAGGTTCCAGTGCGCGCATACGATTATTAGGAGAATTCCGGCCAGCGAGATGCGATGGCCACCTCATCGCCGTTCTCGCGCTCCGCCGCGATCGGCCGACGTCCCCGTCCCGGGGGCGCCGGCGACGGAGAGCCCGGGGGCTTCCATGTGCCCGAGCTCGTCGACCGGTTCCAGCGCATGCTGAAAGCGCAGGAGCGCAGCCCGTGCACGGTGAAGCAGTACGGCCACATCGCGCGGACGTTCCTCGCCTTCGCGCGGAAGCCACTCGAGGAAGTCACGCTGCACGATCTCGAAGCGTACCGTGAGTATCTCGTGCTCCAGCGGCACTACTCGAAGAACTCGCTCTACACCACCGTCCGTGGGCTCACCTGTCTGTTCCGCAGCTTCGGCTTCTCGGTCGCGGACCAGCTCCAGCCTCCCCGACGCCCGGAGCGGCTTCCCCGATATCTCAGCGAAGAGGAGATGCGCCGGCTCTTCGGCGCGGTACAGGCGTCCGCCCGGGACAGCGCGATCGTCCACGTGCTGGGCTTCGCCGGTCTGCGCGTCAGCGAGCTCTGCCATCTCGAGCTCGAGGACATCGAGTTCGAGCGCAACATCCTTCACGTCCGCTCGGGGAAGGGCGACAAGGACCGTGAGGTCGTCCTCGAGGACCGCACCCGGGCCGCGATCGATCGCTACCTCTCGGAGCGCGCGCTCGACGGGGTCTCGAGCACGCGGCTCTTCCCAATCGGGGCGGTGACTGTCGAGCGGATCGTGCGTCGGGCCGCTCAGTCGGCCGAAATCCCCCGCCGTGTGACCCCGCACATGCTCCGCCACACCCTCGCCACGGCGCTGCTGTCGCGAGGGTGCGACATCCGCTACATCCAGAAGCTGCTCGGCCACGCCTCCGTCGCGACGACCCAGATCTACACGCACGTAGATACTCAGGCGCTGCGCGACGCGTACCAGCGGGCGAAGCCGCAGTATTAACCACTCCCCGGCCTCCCGCTCCGCGTGGCGGACGACGCCGTCGAGATCGCCATCCTGGGCGCGGGAATCGCCGGGTGCGCCCTCGCCCACCACCTCGCGGACCGCGGGGTCGGCCCGACGGTCGTCTACGACCCTCGCACTCCCGCCGCCGGGGCTTCCGGTCGGGCGGCGGGGATCGTCACGGAGCAGCTGTGGAACTCCTGGGACGTCGACGTGACCCGCGAAGCCAAGGCCGAGTACGCGGCCCTGGCCGCGCGCTGGGAGCCGTCGTCGTACTCCACGAACGGATTCGCCCGATGGACCCGGAGCCCCGAAGCGGTCCGCGTCCTCGAGGAGGCGGTGGTCCGGCTTCGGGAGTGGGGGGTCGACGTGCGCGCCCTCGACCCCGCCGAGCTCGGACGCCGCATCCCCACCGGCCGCTTCGAAGACGTGCGGGGGGCGATCTGGAGCCCCGGCGATGGGATCGTAACGCCGAGCACGATGACCGAGATCTACGCCGAGCGGGCGCGGTCCGCCGGCACGGAGTTCTGGCTGGGGACCCCGTACGGGGGCCTCCGGAGATCCGACGGTCGATGGGAGCTCTCCAGCGCCGGTCGGACGATCCGCGCGCAGCGGGTCGTCGTGGCCGCCGGCGCCTGGAGCAAACGTCTCCTGGCCGAGGCCGGGTTCCCGGCGCCCCTCGCGCCGTACCGCACGCAGGCCGCGGTCCTGCGGCCTGCCGCGATCTCCCTCGATCTCTTTCCGTCGGCCCACGACATCGACACGGACGTCTACGTTCGCCCGGAGGCAAACGGTCGCATCCTGGCCGGGGACGGTACCGAGCTCTTCGAGGTCGACCCGGAGCAGTTCCGGACGGGGGGCGACGAGTCGTTCGTCGCGAACCTCGCGGAGACGTTCGCTTCGCGGTTCCCCGGCTGGTCGGATTCCGAGCTCGTTCGCGCCTGGGCCGGGGTAGTCGTCTCGACCCCCGACCGACGGCCGCTCGTGGGACCATCGCCCGCGGCACCCGGTCTCTACCTGATGACGGGGTTCAACGGGTTCGGGGTGATGCGGGCCGGAGGGGTCGCCCGCCGGTTGGCCACGGTCCTCGCCGAGGGCGAGGGAGCGACCCGCGAGCTCGAGCTCCTCGCGCCGGTGCTGCCGGGTCGCTTTTCGGGCCCGGTGCCTCCGTTCCGACCCCGTCCCGGGTTCACGCTCGAGGGGGGCAGTGACCCTCGATTCTGACGCCCGGGCGATCGCGCGAGCGGGGATCCGCGCCGTGGATCCCGTACGTGCGGTCCGGGGGGTGCTGCGAGCTGCGGGCGGCGGTGGGCTCAAGGTCGGTGGCCGCCTCCTCCGCCCGAAGGCCTCGGGCCGGCGGGTCCTGGTCGCGATCGGAAAGGCGGCGGCCGCGATGGCGGACGCGGCGCACGCGATCGCGGGTCCCGATCTTGAGGGGCTGGTCGTCACGCCGCACGGATACCCCGCTCCGCGCTCGGACCTTCGCTCGGTCTTCGGGGACCACCCCGTGCCGGGGCGGGGAAGCCTTCGGGCCGGCACGGCGCTCCTCTCGCTCGTCCGGGCGACCGGGCCCGAGGACGCGATCCTCTTCCTCATCTCGGGCGGCGGCTCCGCGGTCGCCGAAGTGCCGGTCGGGGGCCTCTCGCTCTCGGCGCTTTCGCGCACCACCGACCTGCTCCTCGCGAGCGGCGCGCCGATCGGCGCGATGAACGCGGTGCGCCGCCATCTTTCCCGCATCAAAGGGGGACGCCTTGCCGAAGCCGGTCGTGCCGGTGCCTTCGCCACCGTCGCGATCAGCGACGTCGTCGGGGACCGGCCGAGCGACATCGCTTCCGGGCCGACCGTGCCGGATCCCTCGACGTACCGCGACGCGCTCGCCGTGCTCCGCCAATACCGCCTCGGGTCCCGCCTCCCGACCGCGGTCGTGGCTGAGCTCCGGGCGGGCGCCCGGGGAGCCCGCGCGGAAACCCCCAAGCCGGGGACCGGTCGATTCCGGGGGAGCGCGTTCGTCCTTGCCGCGACGAATCGACGGGCCCTCGAAGCGGCGGCCGTCGAGGCCCGCCGGCGGGGCTACCGGGACCGAGTGCTTTCGAGCCGCGTCACGGGGGAGACCCGCCCGGTCGCGGAGCGATTCGCGCGCCAGCTCCTCCGAGCGGGCCGGGAGGGCGGTCGGCGGCCCGTGGCGCTCCTCTCGGGGGGCGAGACGACCGTTACTCTCGGTCCCCGTCCGGGTCGGGGGGGCCGCAACCAGGAGTTCGCGCTCGCGACCGCCGCGATGCTCGCGGGTCGGAACGCCCTGGTCCTCTCGATCGGCACCGACGGGATCGACGGTCCCACGGACGCCGCCGGCGGCTGGGTGGACGGGCAGACCGCCGCCCTCGCCCTACGGGGGGGGTGGGATCTCTCCGAAGCCCTGCACAGTCACGCGGCGTACCCTGCGCTCTCCGCGCTCGGCGGTCTCCTCCGCACCGGGCCGACCGGGACCAACGTGATGGACCTTCACGTCGGACTCGCACGCCCGCTGCGGCCCGAAGCCGGTTCCCTCAGTCCGGGTACGGGGGGAAGTAATCGGCCCGGTGCGGCTCCTTCCAATCGACGTAGACGGTCTTGAGCTGGAGATAGTCCCGGACGCCCCAGACGGTCCCCTCTCCGCCGAGGCCGCTCTGCCGGAACCCGGCGTGGTACCCCTGCGGGCTCTCCGGGCCGACCCGGTTGACGTACGTCTCCCCGAACCGGAGCTCCCGGACCGCTTTCTCGGCGAGCGAGAGGTCGCGGGTAAAGACGTAGCTCGAGAGCCCGTAACGGCTCTCGTTGGCCCGGCGGATCGCGTCGTCCCAGTCGGTGAAGGTCAACAGGGGTAGGACCGGGCCGAAGATCTCCTCCCGGGCCGTGACGTTGTGGTCGTCGACGCCGTCGAGGACCGTGGGAAGGTAGAACGCGCCGCGCGCGAGCGGGCCGCTCTCGGGAGGCCGACCTCCGACCACGATGTTCGCCCCTTCGGCCACCGCGGTCGTCACGTTCTTCGCGACCGCCTCGCGGGCCCGCATCGAGTAGAGGGGACCCATGTCGACGCCCCCCGTCAGGCCCGGGCCGACCCGCAGTGCCCCCGTCAACGCGGCGACCTTCGAACGGAACCGTTCGGCGATCGCACGGTCCACGTAGCAGCGCTCGGCCGCGATGCAGGCCTGCCCGGCGTTCCAGAAGCGGGCCCAGACGGTCGCCCGCGCGGCCCAATCCAGGTCGGCGTCCCGTCCGACCAGGACCGGGGCCTTCCCACCGAGCTCGAGGAGACACTTCACGACGCCCGGTGCCGCGAGCCGCAGCACCTCGACGCCGCTCCGAGTCGATCCGGTGAGCGTCACGGTGAGAT
>JAKAVH010000065.1 GCA_021827545.1 Thermoplasmata archaeon | reverse complement strand
CGGTGTCGACGCGCGTCGCCGTCAGCTGCAGGAGGTTGATCGCCCGACGCATGTCCCCGCCGCTCGCCGACAGGATCGTCTCCATCGCCTCGGCGGTGACCTTCTTCGACTCGCCTTTCGCGACGCGTTCGAGCTGGGCCCGGACGGCGTCGGTCGTGTACGCCCGGAACCGGAACACGGCGCACCGGGACTGGATCGGTTCGATGAGGCGAGAGGAGTAGTTGCACGAGAGCACGAAGCGGCAGGACCCCGAATAGCGCTCCATCAGGCGGCGCAACGACGCCTGGGCCTCCGACGTCAGGTTGTCCGCCTCGTCCAGGAAGAGCATCTTGAAGCCGACATCGCCGAGCGGGGACGTCCGCGCGTACTCCTTGATCGTGGTCCGCACCGTATCGATCCCCCGAGAGTCGCTCGCGTTCAGCTCGAGGAAGTTCTGCCGCCACTCGGGGCCGTAGAGGTCCCGGGCGAGCGCGAGGGCCGCCGTCGTCTTCCCCGTGCCCGGGGGCCCGGCGAAGAGGAGGTGCGGCATCGACCGCTTCTCGGCGTACGACCGCAGCAGTGGGACGATCGCGTCTTGGCCGGTCATCTCCCGCAGCGAGGTGGGTCGGTACTTCTCGACCCAGACCGCCGAACCCGCGCGCTCGACCATGACGCTCGAATCGCGCTCCCGCTGGCGGGCTATTAGACTTTCTCCGGGGGCAGGGAACGAGGGATCGGGTCGGAACGCCCGCGCGTCGGCTCATCCGGGCGCCTCGCCGGCCGCTCGGCCGGTACGCACCGCCGGTGAGCGATGCCCGTGCGTTCCGACCTTGGGTCGGGGCGTCGTTCCCCCCTCGATGAACGCGTTCGGGTTCCGTCTCGCGTACGCGCCTGACGCGACCCGGGGCACGTAAACGCCCTCGGTACCCGAGGGGGCCGGGACCCAAGAACGATTCCCCCCGGGGGGGTCCGGCGCGGGCGAGACGGGCTCCAGCGCGACCGGCCCGCCCGGGGTCATGGTGGCCGCCCGTACGAGGGAGGGTGTCGGCCACGAGGACGAACAAATAGCTCGGCGCGTTCGGGGGACCGATGCACCCGTATCGCGCGTCCACCCACGAAGGATACGCGACGGTCCACGGCTACCGGCTGTACTGGAAGAGCGTCGGCGACCCGGGACCGGCGGGAACCGTCGTCGCGCTCCACGGTGGCCCCGGCGCGACCCACGACTACCTCCTCTCGCTGTCGGACCTCGCCCAGTGGGGATACCGGGTGGTGTACTACGACCAGATCGGCTGCGGCCGGTCGGACCTCGCGAGGGACGTGAGCGAATACACGATCGAGCGCGACGTCGAGGACCTGGAGGCGCTCAGGAAAGCCCTCGGACTCGAGCGGTTCCACCTCCTCGGATCGAGCTACGGCGGCCTCCTCGCGATCGCGTACGCCCTCGCCTATCCCGGGCCGCTGCGTTCCCTCGTCAGCGCGAGCGGGCTCGTGGACGTGCCGTTCGCCTCCCGGGAGATGCAACGCTCAAGCGCGAGCTTCCCGCTTCGATCCTCGGTGTGATCGACCGGCACGAAGCGGCCGGCGAGTTCCAGCACCCGGAGTACCTCGCCGCCGTCCTCGAGTTCTACCGACGCCACGTCTGCCGGCTCCCCGTCTGGCCGGCCGAGCTCTCGTACAGTCTCGACCGCATGAGCGTGCCAAAATACGGGACGATGAACGGTCCGAACGAGTTCACCATCGTCGGGACGATCCGGGACTACGACGCCTCGGACCGGTTGAACGAGATCCGTCTGCCGACGTTGTTCACGGCCGGTCGGTACGACGAGGTCACTCCCGCGGTCGCCCGGGCGATGCACGAACGGGTCCGGGGATCGCGGCTCGTCGTCTTTGACGAGAGCTCCCACACGGCGTTCTGGGAAGAGCGGGCGACGTATATCGACCGGCTCCGTTCGTTCCTCGGGGGCGTCCGCTAACGGGCGAACGGCCCGTCGCGCGCGACCTCCGCAGGGACCCGCACCGCGGAAGGCCCGTCCGCGGACGCGGTCCGACGGGCGATCGACCGTCCGAGTCGGTAGAGCAGGTAGGCGAAGACCGCCGCGACCCCGAGGATCCCTGGGACGGTGAGCTCGACCAGGATGTCCCAGGCGAACAGCGCCGCCATCATTCCGACCGCGAAGCGGTACTCCGACCGTTCGAGGCCGTCCGTCCCGAGGCGGAGCAGGAGCAAGGCGAGCGTCCCCAGGTTCACGAACACGAGGACCGCCGCCGCCGCGACCGCGGGCAGGGCCGGGCTGGTCGCGAACACGAGCATACTGACCCAGGCCGCAAAGCTGAGCGACCCGGCGAGCACGAGACCGACGCGGCCGATGCGAGATCGTTCGTGTCGCAACCGGAACAGGTCGGCCGGGAGCCACGCGGCGAGCGCGATCAGGACCGCCGCAACGACCACGAAGAAGGCGAACGCCACGGGGGTCGGGCCGTGCCCGACGAGGACCCCGAAAAGCCCGACGACGCCGAGATATACGGCGGTCAGCAGACCGACGGACCCCCGGTCGAACCAGCGAACGTTCGAGGCCGCGGGGAACCAGAGTCGGCTGAGGAGGATCGGGAGCGCGATCGAGTACGTTGCGTGAAAGGTCGTGAGGCCGAGCGCCCAGAGCCAGTTGACCCCGAACGCGTGCCCGTACGTCCCGAGGAGGAAGACCGGCGGTCCGCCCGTCGCGAAGAACGTGTGCGCCCCGAACCCCTCTTCGCCGATCCCGTACGCGGCGCCGAGGAGGAGGATCGAGGCCCACCCCTTCCGGTAGGCGACCGCGAACTCCCGGATCAGGAGCGCTCCCGACCCGTAGAGGGCGACGTCGATCCCGAACGAAAGGACGAACCCCGGGGGATTCGTCGCGAGCGAGCTGATCGGGGTCGACCCCGTGAGAAGCTCGGGGATCGACGGGGCGAGGAGGAGGAGGGCGAGGACGGGAAGTCGCGGGCGGATGCGGATGCGCACGATCCCTCCTGGCGCTCGCGGCTACTTGAACCGTGGGCTCGGCGGCCGGCGTCCCCCGAGGCTATAACCGCCGTTCCCCTCGCCTTCCGAGGCCGAACGTGCGCGAGATCCTGGCGCACATACCCTTCCGAGGGACCATTCGAGAGCGGTCGGTCGACCCGTTCGTCCGGCTGCTGAACACGCTGCGAACCAAGCGCCGGGTCCGCGGCGTCCTCTTCGACATCTCGAGCGGGGGCGGCGAGAGCACGGCGTCGACCGACCTCTACCTGGCCGTCAAACGACTCGACCGGGCGAAGCCGGTCGTCGCCTCGATCGGGTCGCTGGGCGCCTCCGGCGCCTACCTCGCCGCGCTCGGAGCCCGGCGCATCCTGGCCTACCCCGACTCGGGCGTCGGGTCGATCGGGGTGATCTACCCCCACATCGCGGTCCGCGATCTCGCCCGGCGCCTCGGAGTCTCGGTCGACCTCGTCCACGCCGGCCTCCATAAGGACGCCTACCAAGGGTACCGGCCGCTGACCGACCTCGAGCGGACGAAGCTCCAGGCGGTCACGGACGACATCTACGAGCAGTTCGTCGCGATCGTCGCGCGGGAGCGCCAACGTCCTCTCGAGGAGATCCGCGCGCTCGCGCCGGGCGAGTTCTGGACGGGCCGTCGGGCCCAGGAGCTCGGGCTCGTCGACGCGGTCGGCGACCGGGAGGCGGCGATCGAAGAGCTCTCGAGGCTCACCGGTGTGCCCGCCCGCAAGACCGTGCGCCTCGGGCCTCCGCGCCCGTTCGTCGATCGGCTCCTGAACGGGGCCGCCGGAGACCTCGGGGGAGGGTGGTTCGGTCGCCTCCGGGACGGCTTCGAGGACGCGGTGCTCGACGCCGGTAGCGGGTGGTTCCGCCGCTAGGCGGGCGACGTCGCCGCCCGAGTGCTGTTAAATACCCGCCCCGCGGTTCTCGGCGTTGCCATGCCCGACAATCGCCGCACGGGGTTCTCGAGCGCCGCCGGCCTCATCCAGTACTACGACATGGAGGAGACCCGGTCGCTCAAACTCAACCCGTACCTGGTCCTCGGGCTCGGGATCGGTTCGGCCATCCTCGTCGAGATCCTCAACTGGCGGGCCATCTAGGTCGACCTCGCCTCGGGTCCGGCGCCGGTCCCCTTCGGACCGGCCGACGGTCGCCCACGGAGTTAAACGGGGTTCCGAGCACCGTGGTCGGAGGACGATTCCACCCCTCGCGGAAGGTCGATAAACGCCTCGGCAGGCCCCGCGACGGGGCCCACGGTGCGGTATATGTAGCTGAAGGCGTATCGGCGTTCGAGCCGACTTGAAAGCCCGAACGATCGTGGCCGGCGTGTTCATCGCCATCCCCTTCGCCGTTCTGCTGTCCCTTCCGCTGTACAACGTAACGGCACCCGAACTCTCGGGCATCCCGTTCTTCTACTGGTGGCAGACGCTCTGGCTCGCGCTTTCGGCCGGGCTCTTCCTGAGCGCGGCGGTCCTGATCGACTGGGACCGGACGGAGGACTGAGATGTTCGACGCGGTGAGTTGGCTCGTGTTCTTGACGTTCTTCGCGATCTTCGTCTTCATCGGCTTCGCCGCCGTCGTCTGGAGGCGCGGGAACCTCGCGCACATCAACGAGTGGGCGCTCGCGGGTCGCCGGCTCGGGACGTGGCTCATGTTCTTCCTCGTCGGCGCCGACCTGTACACGGCGTACACCTTCATCGCGATCCCTTCGTCCGTGTTCGCGAAGGG
>JAKAVH010000153.1 GCA_021827545.1 Thermoplasmata archaeon | reverse complement strand
GGTACGACGCACTCGGTTGGGACTCGCGGATCGGTACTTGCGTATCGACCTACGGTAATCCCTTTCGAGTTCGGGCCCGAAGTTTTCCCAGTTTTGTCGTAGGTAGCCTCCGAGCTTGGAACTCATTCCGCGGGATGGCGGGATACTCTTGCGGGTCCCCGGCTCGAGATAGCGCGCCACCCCTCGGATCGTGAGCCGGGTTCGTCCGGGGCGGCCGGGTGCCAAAGAGTACCAGATGGAGCCCTCGAGCCGGTTTCCCCGGCACTCGACACGCCACCGGTCCGGCGGGTGCAGTTCGGCGAACAGCCGTCGCCATTCGAATCCGTCCGGATTGTTTTCGTTGAAATCCTCGAAGAGTACGTGGTCCTGCGCCCGCTCGAGAACCCATCGCTTGTTCGGGAGCGTGAGGTCATCCGAGCGATAGTTTGTACACCAGCGGTACGCGAACTCGAGGGGTGCCCGGAGGTCGTGGGATACCTCGACGTACACCCCCTTTCGAATCGGGTGGGGCGACAAGACCGCAGAGTCCGAATCCGTGTTCGGGGCTTAAACGTGCTCGATCTTCGAACCGGGCCCGCGGGGAACGAAAGGGTCCCCTTGACGCAGTCCTGTGCCGGACCTGTCCCGGGTCGGTACGACGGTATGGCCGGGATCGCGTGGGCTGCGCCGAGAGAAGGGAAAGTGAAAGTGTGAGACTTGAACTTGTGAGCTCCCGCGGGGGGAGGACCTCGATCTCGGAGCTGGGGCCCGGCCCCACGGTCGCGGCCTTGCCCCAGCACCGGGACTGGAACCTTCAGTTCCAGTCCCTCCAGTGGCTGCCGTTTCGAACGAGAGGCTATGGGACCCCGGACGGTCGCGATGCCGCTCGGCACAACCATCGGGGAGCGGTGAACGAAGTTTCCCCGGCGCTCAAGGAGCGGGTCGGCTTCCGTAGCGCGTAACCGATCTTCACTGGTCGAGATCGGGGCAGTCGCCGTCGGAATTTTTCTCGCGACCCCGATCGGCCCCCGCCGCGAGAAATCCCCGCTTCCGGCCGTGGCTCCCTCGGACCGGTCCCGGGACTGTCAGCTTCCGCGCCGTAGGTACACGGTCGGACGCTGGTCGAAGCACCGCTCGAGGCGGCCGGACAAACGGCCGGTCCCGCTCGTGAGGTCGACGATCGACCGTCACCGGCGCCGGAAAGGTTCAGCGCCCCGACCCAACTCGGTCCGAGCTACCCGCCGACCGATCGAGCGAGCCACTCTTCCGCCGGCGGTCGCGGCGACGGAGGACCACGAGAGCACCGGTTCCGGTCGCGCCCGCGATCAGAAGGCCAGCGCCCACCCCCTCGAGAAATGTCGACTCGACAAAGGGACCGGTGCTCGAGGGGGTTGTCGCGCCTATCACAAGGATACTTGTACTGAACGGGGTCCAATCCTGCAGATAGACGTCCCCGTTGCCCGGATCGTACACCGGGTACTCGACGAGCGGCGTGCCCACGGTCAGACTCGCCAGCGTCGCTCCCGTAACCATGGTTATCTCGTAGACCGTTCCATCTCCGATCGCCGACACTGCGTAAAGATGGCCGCTGCCGGCGTCGTACGCGAACCCGTTCATCGACGGGAGACGGAAGTGCGCGACCAACCCATTGGTGACCGGCGAGATCACCGATACGTTGGTGGAACGGTTACCGAACTCGAACGCGTCCACCACCCCACCCGGACCGACCAGCTCCGCCGGGCCGACACCCGGCAAACTGCCCACCAGCCGATTCGTCAGGGTCGAGACGATGTCGAGGAGTCCGTTGCCGAGGGAAACGTACAGGTCTCCGTCCGCAGCGTCGAAGAACATCCCTTGAATCGAGCTTTCGGCGTTGGCCGGACGGAGGAAGATCGTGGGGCCCATCGTACTGTTCGCTGGCGAGAAGACGGTCAGATTGCTCCCGCTCGGGATGTACATCTCTCCGCTGAGGTTGGAGTAGGTCGCGAGGGTCGCGGCCGAGAGCGTGTCGAGCGTCGTGACGAGGGAATCGTTGGTCGTGGAGATCACGCTGAGCTGGTATGGGCACGGCACGTAGAGCTTCCCGTTCCCGGGGTCGAGAACGGGGATCCCGGCATCGGCGCACACCGGGACCTTCCTGAGGAGAGTATTGGTGTCGCCCGAGATCACGGTCTCGTTCCACCCGCGGCTTCCCGGTCCGAAAGAACCCCCGGTCGAAATGTAGAGGTGGCCGTTCGTGGGGTCCGGGGTCGGAGGGGCGACGTCGGTCGTTTCAAGCGCGACGGTCGATACGATACTGTCGTTGGCGCCCGAGATAGCGTAGAGGGAGTAGTTGCCCAGCACGGCCGGTGCGAGTTCGACGTAAACCACTCCGTTGTCGGGGTCGTACACCGGTCCCCACGCGAAGGTCCCCGGAGCCCCTTCGGCGGCAGGAATCGGTATCCTCGCGACCACTCCGAGCGAAGGAGCAACGGTCGCGGGAGACGCTCGCGCGAGCGACACTCCCGGCCCTGCAAGAACGGTCAATAACAGAGTCGCAATTGCGATGCTGACCGCGAAGGTTTGCAGCCATCGCCGCATTCCGACCCCAACAGGACCCTACCGATCCAGGATACAGAGGACGAACGTATCAAATGTCCGTTCCGCCCGTCGGCCACGCAGAGCTTCCAAGGCGAGCAGAGTTCGGTTGTTGATTCCGGACGGATCGAACCTAGAAAGCACTCCGGTCTACCGCCTCGCCCCTCCACGGTGGCCTGGAGCTCCCGAGGGGTCGGCAGCCGGAGCGTCGGGCACCCTCCTCATGGCCGTCGTGTTCCGCCGCGGAGACCTGAACCCCAAGTTCACGTCTCTCCGGTGGCGACCGTTCCGACGAGACTCCGATTCTCCTCCCCTCGTTCGGTACGGAGCTCGATCGATCCCGAGGGCCCGCCCGGGGCGAGGCGTCTCGGATCCGGTCGGGGCACTGAGGAGGTGCCACGTCGGCGGCTTTCCTTTGCGTCGTACTCGCTTCGCCCGGCTGCGTCAGGCCGAGTCCTCGAATCCGGCGCCGATCGCCGCCGAATCGCGGCGGCACCGCCGCCGACCGAAACCGCATTGAACCCCGTCCGGTGTAAGTGGCCCCGCAGGAAAGGACGTGACGGGCCCGACCGAGCCATCGCCTCGAGAGAGGTTGTTCGAGCTCTCGAGCGGATACCGAGCGACCCAAGCTCTCTACGTCGCGGTGAAGCTGGGCATACCCGACCGACTGGTCGGGAATTCGCGGGATGCCGATTCCCTCGCACGAGAGCTGGAGGTGCATCCGGATCGCCTTTTCCGCGTCCTCCGTGCGCTCGCATCCTTCGGCGTCTTGACGATGGACGCGGACGGGCGTTTCGGCCTGACCCCCATGGGCGAGCATCTTCGTTCGGAGGTGCCGGGCTCTCTGGCCGGGTTTACGACCTTCCAAGGAGAAGAACCGTACCGTGCCTTCGGCGAGCTTCTCCACACAGTGAGAACGGGCGAGACGGCGTTCGATCACCTCTACGGCATGGGTCACTTCGACTATCTCGCGCGGCACCCGTCGGCCAACGCGACCTTTCACCGGACGATGGCAGAATCCGTCGGGGATGTCGGGGACCCGCTCGAGGGGGCCGACCTCCGCGACCGCCGTGTGCTGGTCGACATCGGTGGCGGACGGGGTGTGCTTCTGGCGGCCGTGCTCCGGCGCCATCCCCTCCTCAGGGGGATCCTCTTCGACCTCCCCTCCGCCGTGATGGAGGCACCGGCAGAGCTCGAATCGGCCGGCGTGAAGGATCGGTGTGAGATACGGACCGGGTCCGCCTTCGAATCGATCCCGACAGGGGGGGACGCCTACGTGATGTCCCGTATCCTTCACGACTGGCCGGACGAGAAGGCGCTTCAGCTCCTCCAGAACTGCCGAAAGGTGATCCCGAGCGACGGCGTCCTTCTGCTACGAGAAGGGGTGCTGGGCGAGGGGGTCCTTCCACCGCGTCGGGCTCAGCTGGACCTCATGATGATGGCCGTGGCGGGGGGCCGAGAGCGTACCGAGGCAGAGTGGCGAGCACTCCTGCACCGGGCGGGCTTTGCGCTCGAACGCGTAGCAACGGGCCGAAGGAGTCAGGAACTGATCCTGGCCGGCCCCGAGACCCATGGGCCCGAACGATGACATGCTGCGGTCCGACGCGCGGATCACCGAGGTCGCGACGTCGCGCGGAGCACCGGCGGTGAACGTCGGAGCCCTAGGGGTGGACCCATGCTGCCCAGCCGGGAGGTGCCCCGCTTCGGGCAGGCCGTTCTTCTCGCACGCGCCGCCGGGGAAGCCGTACCGGCGAACCGAATCGCCCACAACAGAACGCCTCTCGTTCCGAACCGTTCGGCAGGTCAAGGTAATCCCCCGTCGCTCGAACCGTTCGGCGGTTGCTTACCTCGCGGCCCATCAAGTGCGGCCGCGACCGGATCCCGTTACGGGATTCAGCGGAGGCTCTCCCGTGAGGCCATCGACACGGTACGGTCCGTGCGCGCGACCGTTTCCGGCTCGACGCTCCGATTGATCGTCACTTCGTTGACGATGACCAGCCTATGCAGCACACCCTGAGGGGTTCTGTCGTTCTGCGTCAGGCGGCATGAAGGGGTGCTGTTTGGTCACGCTCACAAGGCGTGATTTCTTCCCGCCTTACGAGCAGGAGCCGCAATACACTCGCGTGACCTGTCTCGCCGTCTGAATGACCTACTCGATGGTGATCCGCGGACCCCTTGGGGTCGGGAAGTCTAC
>JAKAVH010000111.1 GCA_021827545.1 Thermoplasmata archaeon | reverse complement strand
ATATCGGTAGAAGTAAGTTATGTACGACCGTCGTGCGAAGCCAAGGGGACAGAGGCTGGGAAGCCCCATCGCGACGAGGAAGAGATAGACTATCGGCGAGTCTCCGATGGGGACCGGGTGCCAACTGACCCGATCAACAGGCGCCCCGATCTCGGGTCGGAGGCAAGGAATGCGAGCCGAGGGAGGGAAGTGAGCTAGGGGTTCGATTCCGCATCTTCTCGGGCACTGGCCACGCGGAAGAGTATCCGCCGCCGCATCGCGCGGCCACGGCCACTCGGGTGAAACGGGATGAGGCGGAGATGGGGGGAAGGCACCGCACGTATTGACCGATTGCCAATGCGCCGGTGAGTGTTAAGTAATACGTTGGTATTACTAGCTCCATGGAAACGATTAGCCTCAAGATCACTCCCGAGCAAGCCCGCTTGCTCGAGAAGGCCGCCCGGACCTCGGGGTTTCCGTCCAAATCGGAGTTCGTGCGTCACGCCATCGCGCGAGCGCTCGAAGAGAAGCTGAGCGTGAAGACGATCGAAGAGATCTTCGAAGCTCGTCGTCAAGTCCGCGCCGGGAAGACCGTTCCTCTCGAAGTGTTCAAGTCCGGCCGGTAGCCCTTGACCTTCCGTGTCGAGCTCTCCGAACTGGCGGCAGAGAGACTTCGCAAGCTCGACGGGCACCTTCGGGACCGGATCGTTCGAAAGCTCGAGCAAGCAGCGGAGGACCCGTCGCGATTTCTGGAGCGACTGAGTGCGGTGGAGAGCTACAAGCTCCGGGTCGGAGAGTATCGACTGATCATCGACACGGACTGGAAGGGTGAAACGCTGTACGTCCTCACGTTAGGGCACCGGAGCGTCGTCTACCGTTAACCCGCCCCGGGGGAACCTCCTTCTCGGATGGAATTCCAGAACCTGGAGCCGAGGGAGGGGATCGCTCGAAAGTCTGGTTCCCTAAGCCCGTCGTCAACCCGTTCGGTCGGCTCGAGGGGGCCTTCGCAGGAGCCAGAGGGTGAGGCTTCCCACGACCGCCCAGCCGCTCACCAGCGCGACCAGGGGAACGAGAGTCCAATCCCCGTTCGTGACAACGAGCAAGGGGCTTGTGTAGTTCACGGAGACATCGGCAGCCACACACGGTCCCTCCGGACAGCTGGCCCCGAATTCGTAGACGCCTCCCGTCGATACGAAGGTGCCGGAACCGCTCGTCCCATTGCCCTCGTAAACCAGCTGGTTTGCTGAGCAGCTTACGACGAAGAAGTAGTTCGTCGACGGAGTCGACCAGTGAAAGGTGACGGCCGTGCCCGGAGTGACATAGATGCCGGGGCAGGTGGTCTGGAGGTCGTAGATCGCTGCCCCGTCGAGCGTGACGTGCTGGGGGACCGGCACCAGAGCCATCGCCAAAGTAATCGTCAAGGCCGCACCCAACGCCGCGCCGGCTATCGCTACTCGTCGCTTCCTTGGCGTCGTCGCCAATGAGTGCGATTACTCGAAGGCTGAAGTCTCCCATAGCTGAGACCGCCCGGCTCCGGCTGGGGAGTAACAGGCGAGCCGAGGGAGGGAATCGAACCCCCAGGAAACGGATCTGCAGTCCGTCGCATTAACCATTCTGCCACCTCGGCGCGGGCGACGGCAGGGAGCCCTTCTTTAAAGCGCTCGGGGAGACCGACTAGATCGGCCGGAAGCCGCGGGCGACGAGCAGCGCACCCGTCCGCAAGCCCAGTCGGAACCGGCCGGCCCAGCGCAGGGACCGGCCACCGGGGGCAACCCGATGATGGCGGATCGCGTCGAGCAGGTCGTCCGGCGACGCAGCATCGTCCGGGAATGCCGTGAACGCCCGCCCGAGGTCGGCGAGCTCATGGACGTCACTCCCGCCGGTCGCCGCGAGGTTTCGACGGGCGCTGACGATCTCCGCCCGGTAATTCGCGACCTCCGAAGAGTGTCCGTTTCGGACCTCGATGCCCGTAACCTCCGCCGATTCGGCGAGTCTACGGCCCACACCGTGCCCGAGCCGGAACGGGTGGGCGAGGACCGACTCCCCACCGTGCTCCCGGGCCCACTCGAGCGTCTCGGGCAGGGATCGATGCGACGGGGGGGCCTCGGAGACCCCGTAGACGAGGAGGTGGCCCGCGTGCGTCGAGACCTCCACCCCCGGCAGGATCAGTAAGGTCGGATACGCGGACCGTAGGGCCGGGATCTCGCGATGGCCCGCGACCGAGTTGTGGTCGGTAAGGGCGAACCCGCGCAATCCGGCCAGCGACGCCTGGCGGGCGATCTCGTCGAGCGAGAGACGCGAATCCGGGGAGTGATGGCTATGGACGTGCAGGTCGATCCGCAGATCGCCCGTCATCGCACGCGCGCTCCCGCGGGGACCTCCTCCTTCACGTGGGCTGCTCGCCCCTCCCCGAACTCGATCAGCGCGCCGGTCTCTGCGTTCGCGCTCTCGAGACGCACGACGCCGACGAGCCCGACCGGCCAGTTCCCGGGGACGGACACCGAACGGTCCCCGATCGTCACTCGGCGATGACCGGGGGAGGCCGCGCCCTCCACCCGACCGACGCGCAGCGAGATCGAAGCGAACTCCTCGTAGGCGATCGTTCGGTCCTCCGCGGAGGCGCCGGACGCCCAGGCGCCGGGACCGACGTCCTGCGGGGGTTCGACCAGCACGGCCCGCTCTCCGTGGTCCGCGGCGAGGATCATGCCTTGGGAGGTCATCCGCCGGATGGTCCGCGGGGCCAGGTTCGCGAGGAGCGCCACGCGCCGCTCCCGCAGCTCCTCCGGGGAGTACGACCCCCGAAGGCCGGCGACGACCGTTCGGCGTTCGGGCTCTCCGACGTCGACCTCGAGGACGTAGAGCTTGTCGGCCGAAGGGTGGTTCACGACACTGCGCACGACGCCGGCCCGCACCGAGAGCGGGATCGGACCGGCCCTCGGCGGCGCGGGCGGGCCGGCCGGCGGTGCGACAGCCGCCGAACCCTCCGCAGGCGCGGTCGGTCGCGGGAAGAGCGGTCGCACCTCCCCGAGCCGTTGGCCCCGCGCGGGCGGGTCGGTGACCCGATCCCACGCCCCGGCGGAAGGTCCCGCCGGCTCGCCGAGCATCCGAAAGACCTCCGCGCTCGAGAACGGAAGGACCGGCGAGAGCCAGGTCGCGAGGGCCTTGAGCCACCACGCGCTCTCGTACACGATGCGGGCCCGCTCGGGGTCGGCCGCCTGCCAGGGACAGGCCTCATGGAACCGACGGTTCGCTGCGCGCACCTCGGCGAGCGTCAGGTCGAGCGCCTCCTTGAGGTGGACCCGGTCGTACTCCTCGGTGATCCGGTCGTGCGCCGCCCGGATGCGGCGGGCGGTCTCGTCGACCGGGTCGACCGGCCCGAGGTCGCTCGGAAGGGCGCCGCCATAGCGGTCGCGTGCCAGGACGAGCGTCCGCTGGACCAGGTTCCCGTACTGGTTCGCCAGGACCTCGTCCCGAACCTTGTGGAACTCGGCCCAATCGAGCTCGGTGTCGTGGTTCTGCGGGGCGAGCAGGGCCGCGTAGAATCGGATGACGTCGGGAGGATAGTGCTCGAGGAGCGAGGGGATGAACACGGCCCGGTCCTCCGTGCGCGACTTCGAGATCCGCCCACCGCGGACGTTGAGCCACTCGTTCGCGGGGACGTCGTACGGGAGGTGCAGTCCGCCGGCGCCGAGGAGCATCGCCGGCCAGATGATCGTATGGTGGAACCGGTTGTCCTTGCCGATGAAGTAGTACGGACGGACCGGCTCCCCCACGTCCCAGAACCGGTGCCACGCGTCGGGTGCACCGGTCCGGATCGCCCACTCCTTCGATGCGGAGAGATAGCCTGTCACCGCGTCGAACCAGACGTAGAACCGCTTGTCCGCGTAGCCGTCGAGCGGAATCGGGATCCCCCACTCAAGGTCGCGCGTGATCGGGGTCGGGTGGAGCCCTTCGGTCAGGAAGTTCTCGGCGACCCGCAGCGTTCCCGGCCTCCAGTGTTCCTGTCGTCCGAGCCATTCCGCGAGCTTCGGGGCGAGACGGTCCAGCTCCAGGTAAAAGTGCTCGGACGGACGGAACTCGGCCGGCGTCCCACAGAGCGCGCAGCGGGGAAGTCTCAGTTGACGGGGCTCGAGCGGTCGGCCGCAATGATCGCACTCGTCGCCCCGGGCTTGATCGAACCCACAGTGCGGACAGGTCCCCACCAGGTACCGATCGGGGAGGAAGCGCTGGTGCTTCGGACAGTACGCGCCCTCGGCCGTTCGACGCTCGATGAATCCGTTCTCGAGGAGAGCGAGGAAGATCTCTTGGACGGTCTTCTCGTGGACGACCGTGTGGGTGGTCGTGAAGAGGTCGAAGGAGAACCCGAGCGCCTCGAACCCGGCCTTGTTGATCGCGTGGTACCGGCTCGCGACCTCGGCCGGCGTCACCCCCTCCCGCTCTGCCGTCACCAACGTAGGCGTGCCGTGCATGTCGGAGCCCGAGACCATGAGTACCTCGTTCCCCCGGAGCCGGTGGTAGCGCGCGAACGTATCTCCCGGAAGATACGCCCCCGCAAGGTGACCGAGGTGGAACGGTCCGTTCGCATACGGCCACGCGATCGCGACCAGGATTCGGGCCATCGGACCTCCTCGGGAGCTACCCGAACCGGTGACCCTCCTAAGCGTTTCCCGGGCGCGGAGCCGGAGCCCAGCGACCGACGCGCTCGCGCCGAGGGCGCGTCGACGGCCGGTGGGGTTGGGACGGGGGCCTCTCCGCTTTGGTCGGAGCGCCGGGTTGTGCGAG
>JAKAVH010000140.1 GCA_021827545.1 Thermoplasmata archaeon | reverse complement strand
CCTTCGTTCGAAGGATGGTGGTCGTCGAGGGTATTCCGGATCCCGCGGTGGCCCGGTTACGGCTCCGACTGGAACGGCTCGACGCGACCCTCGTACGAAATTTGAGGGAGCGGGAGCGGGTCCAGGCGAGGCTCTTGGCCACCAAGGAAGTTCGGGGACTGCAGCTCACGGACCCGGAACAGGAGGACCGAGTGCGCCGGCGGGCGAGACTCTGGGCGCGGGAGCTCGGCGGCGACCCGGAGTTGGCGGAGAGCGTGATCTTCGCTGCAATCGTGTCCGGGAAGCGCCGTTTCGAGTCAGCCCGCCGGCGCGCCGCAATCGTGGCGGCCCAGGATCCCGCGCTGTCTCCGGAATCCGGGTTTTCCGGCCGGCCCGGGGTCCGGCGGAGCCGAGTACGGCTTTCGGGAGATCCGGTCCCCTCCTAGATTCTGGAGACGGCGGAGGCCAGAGTGCGGCACACGGAGTCGGCGACAGACGCCCCCGCTCCGACCTTGGTGGATTGGAATCGACGGTGGACTCTTCAACGCCGGTCCGCCCAGAAGTGTCGTTGACCGCTCGGTCTGCGCGGGGAGCGCGCGGAACCGTGACCACCCGCCCCCGGTCGTCCGGTTCCGGCAAGGAGCCATCAGGCTCGACGGGGCGGAGCAGCCCGGACGACACCCTCGTGGAATTCCGGCTACCGGACCCGCACGACCCTCACTGGAGCCGGGAGGTGCAATCCCGCTGGTCGGCCCGCATCCGGCTTCGCTCCTGCCGGGTCTTCGGAAGTGCACCCGCCCGTCTGATGCAAGTGGCCGAAGTCGTGGCGTTGCCCTCGGCCCTTCCGGCGATCGAACGATATCTGCGGGCGCGCGCGGAGTTTCGACAGTTGAACCTGCTCCGACTGAGCTCCTCCGAACTGCTGATCCGTACCGTCGAGCCGGCGCCCGCCCTCTGCCTGGCCTCCCACCGCGCCGGCGCGTTCTGCACCCACTGCAGGTTCCTGAACGGCGCCGGGTCGCGAGACGACGAGCCCTGGACAGTCGTGGTGCCCCGGGGAAGCGAAGCGCGACCAATCTTGGACGTCGTACGTCGCACTGCGGGACCGCGCACGGAGCAGGACTGGCAAGTACGTCGTTTCCGGCCATCGAGCGGGCTCACGGCCCGCCAGGCGGATGCGCTGGACATCGCACGCCGGCTCGGCTACTACCGCTTCCCGCGTCGCGGTCGTCTGGGCGATGTGGGTCGGGCGCTTGGCGTGAGCCGGTCGACCGCAGCGGAACTGCTTCGTCGGGCCGAGGCGAAGGTGGTGGCGCAATCCTTCGGATCTTGGTCGAGCGGACCCGAGCCCTGATCACGGGAGATCGGGGGACGTCCTCCGGGGGTCTGCCTGCGGTAGAGACTCTCGCCCGGGCGCGGAGGACCGGACGGTAGGGGTTCGCCCGCCGGGCGTTCGCCCCATGGCCGGGGCGCATCGCATCCGCACCCCGCGGGGTACGGGACTGCGGTTCCCGAGGTCCGTACTCCGTGCGGCAATCGACTTCGCCGCCGGGAGGCTCCCGCGGCCACAGTATCCAGATTTTCATCAACGTTTTGAGCGGGATAGATCTGTTTGCCCTAACCTTCCCGATATATCCGAGCGAAACGTAGGGCTCCCCATGAGCGCGAGCCCGAGCGATGAATCGTCGCAGAGCGGGACCGCCGCTCCGCCCCAGCCGGCACCCCGGGGCCGGGTCTGGCTGGCCGTGGTGGTCGTAGTCGTGGTCGTGGTCGCGGGTTCTCTCACCTACTACTACGAGACGCGTCCAACACCCTCCTCGAGCTCGCCGGGCTACTTCGCCGGCGGGTTCGCTGAGGGTCAGGTCGTGACCCTGAGCTACAACGGCTCCAGCACGTTCGCCTGCACACCCCCGCTCTCCGCGCTCTTCCCGAGGGACGCCAACGCTTCAGCGGCCGGAGCGGTGACCTCCTGCGGTATCGGGAACGCGAGCCAGACCGCGGTCGCGCAGATCCCCCAGTGGTACCTCGTTCCCGGCTTTAGCGGACTGTCGGTCTTCGGGTTGACGAGCTTCAATGCCACGGCGCGCGGATTCCCGACCCGGAACGGGACTGCGGTGGAGACGGATTGCGGCGCCGGCGCCACGGCCACGGCGTGCGTCGATCATCCGCCCGTGGCATTCTCTCGCCTGTTCGCCCAGTTCGAGGCACGGGCCGGTCTACTGTCGGGCGTCGAAAGCTTGCCCCTCGGCACTCTCCCCTACCCGGCCCACGACATTGTGGAAAACTACACGGCCTACCCGCTCGTGCCTTGGGGAACGATCGTGGTCTACGTGTTCGACCCGAACATCCTTCCCAACCGGGCGACCGGGGTCTGCGCCCCGGTGGTCCCGTCCAATCTCACCGACGCTACCGCCAACTGCCTGAACTCCACCGCCCACATCTACGCGGCGGCCACCACGTGCTCGAGTGCGGCCGCCGCGACGCTCGGCGCGGCGGACAACCCGATCGGTTGGGTGCTCACGCACGAGGATCACGTCTCTCCGTGCGATCAAGTGTACATCCAGACCCCGGGATCGCCCGTGCCGGCCGGCACGAACGAGCTCCTGAACTCGAACCTGTACGTCCCGTACTCCGTGTCGTTGGGCGCCCCGTCCTCCTTCCCGAACTAGCCCCATCTCGCGACTTGGACTTCCGGGAAATATCCGGAAGCGATTGGGGGGAGGCGGCTTCGTTCTCGGCGTGTAGTCGACCACGGGGCGCCGTCCCCCGCCCGGACGCGAGGTCCCGGGACCCCGCTAGGGCATTCCCCTCGGCCGACCTCGCGGGGGTTAAGAGAGTCCGATCACATTCGCTCTGCCGGAAGGGTTCCGGGTGGGCGCGCCGACGAACGCTCGGGAATGAGCTCGATTGACCGCTTACGGTGCCGTCTCCTTGGACCTTTGGTTCACGACCTGCTCCTACGAGCGAGGGTACGAAGGTCAGTGGCGGCGGGACCGCCTAAGGGAGCTCCGGTCCCTCGTCGTCGCCCGCGATGGTGCGCGGTTCGAGCTCGAGCAGCTCGAGCGAGCCTCCGCGGAGCTACGGGCCCATTCCCCCCACAGCGACGGGCGAGGGTACGCGCACTCCCCCCCACTGCGCTTCGTGGAAGACCTTGCGACCCACCTGGGGGGGCGCCTGACGACCCCGCGCGAGGAGGCCGGTCGACGGTATTCTCGGGCAGGACTCCGAGAGCACCCGCCCCGAGTCAACCCCGAGATCCGACCGCTGGTCGCCGCGCTGCAACGAAAGGGAGTATCGGTGATGTTCGTCACGAACACGGGCCGGATGGCCCAGTCTTGGGAGGAATTCCTTCGGGACCAGGGTGTCCCGCCCCCGTTCTCCGTGGTGACCTCGTGCGAGACCGGCTGGCCGAAGCCGGATCCCAGGATCTTCTGGGAAGCCGCACGTCGGCTCGGGGCGGATCCCGCAGGCCTCCTTCACGTGGGGGATCGATGGGAGCTCGACATCAAAGGCGCTCGCGCCGCCGGCTGCGGGGCGGTGCTCTATCGGGGACTCTGGCACGATTATCCCGAGGAAGAGGGATACTCAACGGCGATACCGGACGACGGGGGGGACCCGGTGCCGGTCATCGAACATCTGGGCGAGCTCCTTTCGGACGACCGCTGGTCGTTGGGGAGCGATCGGATCTGACGGCCCGGCGCACCCGTCATCGGGGCCCAGCCCCCTGACCGAATCGCGGAGCTGGTTCGCCGCGGCCTCCGCTCGGAAACGGCGCGGGCCGGACCCCACCATCGGACGACTCCGCCGCGTGCTCGGGGGATCGACGATTCGTTCGGACGAGCCGGACAGAAATTCGTTTGGCGTTCCTGCGGAGATCCTAGCGCGTCGACCCCCTGAAGAAGTCGCCAAACCAAGGGGAGGCACTTGAAGGACCACCGGACCGAAGCGAGGTCGACGCGAGGTTGGGGTTCCCTGCCCGGGGACTGTCACGAAAGTCGACCGGACGCTGTCAAGACCCTAAGGGCATTCAACGTGATCATCTCGTTGGGACCCTCCGCCCCCCAATCCACCACTTCGGTATTGCTCTCCGCGCTCTTTCCCGGGCGCCAATAACGTCCTTCGGCGTGCCAGGTTCCGTCCTTCCACCGCTTGGCCTGGACCAGATCGAGAGCTTCCCGAGTCCTCGGGTCACCCAGTTTGCCGACTTGGTCGAGCACACAAAGTGCCCGGAGTATGTCGTAGTGCCAGTAGAGCGGGTAATGGAGTCTCACCCATCGTGAGTCCATCATCGCTTCCCCCCGGCACGACTTGAACAGCCGGTGTTTCAGGAAGAGCTCGGCGGCCCGATCGACGGCTTCGCGAACGGATGCGTCGGCGGTGGCCCGAAAGTATTTGTTGAGCCCCCATAGCGTGGCGAGGCTCTCGTAGAAGGAGGAGTGAAGGGCGGTCTCGGAGGAGTCACAGTTCCACCCTCCATCGGGCCACTGCCAGCGGACGAGCCCGTGCGCGATACGCTGGACCCGTGGATCGTCCGCCATCCCCAGTCGAGCGCATACCCCCAAAGGGTTACCGATCACGGACGCATGGAGTCTGAATCGTCCTCGGACCTGGTGGGGTTCCGCCCGACCGTACGGAAGTCGAGAAAGCACGTAGTTCGCCCCACGGCGGGCTGTTGCGTTCTCGGGAGGCACCCCGAGCTCGACCGCGGAGACGAGTCGCCAGGTCGCACCGGCCCACTTCTTGTACCAATGCACCCCAAAGCCCCCGTCGGCCCGCTGGCTCGAGAGCAGAGCACGAAGACGAGGTCCGCGGGGAATCCACCGGTCATAAGA
>JAKAVH010000236.1 GCA_021827545.1 Thermoplasmata archaeon | reverse complement strand
TCCCGCCCGTCGGCGCGCCTCCGATTCCTGACCGACGGCGCCTTCGGCATGGGGGCGGTGGCCCGATGAGGGTCGCCCGGCGCCGATCGGGAGTCGGACGCGACCGCAGAGCGCGGCCTTCGGTCCCCCGGCACGGTTGGGGCCTCGCCCGCGGAGGTCATCCCACCGTACCCCCCCCGAGGCGATCCCGGCCGGCCCCGCATCGGCCGACCTCACGACCGATCAGAGGACCAGGACATCCCGGGGGCCCACCTCGCCGTGCTCGGGGGGGGCCCGCAATCGTGCCAACAGCCCGGGGCGCCGGAGCTCGGGCGCGGCTGGCTCCGGCACGATCGCGTGAAGGCCGCACTCTTTGGTGCTTGACTCCCACCACCATCGACCGCTCCGCGGATCCGCACCCGGAAGGACGGCCCGTGTGCACGGAGCGCAACCAATGCTGAGGAAACCCCGCTCGTAAAGCGGGCTCATCGGCACGTCATGTCGACGGACGTACTCCTGCACATCGGACCAGGACCAGTCGGCGAGCGGGCTGATCTTGATGCGGCCGGGGTGCGCCGGGTCGTCGCAGACCTTGGGGGTCGATCCCCGCTCCGCCGACTGCGCCCGGCGCAATCCGACGATCCACGCGTCGGCCCCGTCGAGCGCACGATCGAGCGGCCCAACCTTGCGCACCTGGCAGCAGCGTCGGCGAGCCTCGACCGAACCGTAGAAGAGGTTCGGTCCCTCCCGATTCACCATCTGTTCGACCTCGCTCGTGTCGGGGAAGACCAGCTCGATCGGCAGGCCGTAGCGGTGGCGCGCCCGCTGGATGAGATCGTAGGTCTCGGGAAACAGCCGGCCCGTGTCGACGCTCACGACCCGGATGGCCGAACCCGGCCGACCCCCGAGTTTGGCGATCATGTCGAGCAGGACCATGTCCTCCGCGCCGAAACTGGAGGCAAACACCGCTTTCGCCCCAAAGCGCTCGTGCGCTCGTCGGAGGAGCTCCTCAGCGTCCGAGCTTCCCCATCCCTCCTCGGGATCCGGGACCACGGCCATCGCAGTCCAACTCGGCTGGGGGCTATTTAGGGTCGAGTTCATCTCACATTATCGGCATTCCGGAGAATTTCATTCGTCTAGATCGGGGACGACAAGTCCATAAACTTCGTGCATCGTGGTACGGATCGATGCGGTTCCTCGAGAAGGTGGTCGCCGAACCCCGCCGCAAGCCACGGTCTCAAGGGCTCACGATGGTCCTCGACCGTTTCGCGAGCGGAATCGATCCGCTGTTGGACGATCTTGCGCCGTACATCGATGTCGTCAAGCTCGGCTGGGGACTCCCGTTCCTGCTGGACGAGCGCGCCGTCGAGCGGCGGGTCCGGGCGATCCGTGAGCGGGACATCCATGTCTCGAACGGAGGTACGCTGCTCGAGCTCGCGGTGTCGAAGGGGCGACAGCGGCGGGCGCTCGAGGCGCTCGTACGTGCCGGGTTCGATACGGTCGAATTGAGCGAAGGGGTCATCGACGTGCCGCACCGGGTCCAGCGGGAGATCGTCGAATTCGCCCGCTCACGCGGTCTTCGCCTCCACTGGGAGGTCGGCCGCAAGAGCGTGCACCACCAGCTGAGCCTCGAGGAGACCGTCCAACGGGCCCAGCACGCACTCGACTTCCGGCCCGACCTTGTGATCATTGAGGGCCGGGAGAGCGGAAAGGCCGTCGAGATCTTCGACGCGAACGGCGGGATCAAGTGGGACTGGGTCGACCATCTGCGAGGCGCTCTTCCCGCCGAGCGGCTCATGTTCGAGACGCCGCTGGAGCTTCAGCAGATCGAGATGGTCCTCCGGCTCGGGCCCGACGTCAACCTCGGGAACGTGGCGCTGTCGAGTGTCGCCGCGCTCGAGTCCCAGCGCGACGGCCTTCGGGGCGACACCTTCGGTGTACTACCTCCCCTTCCGAAGTCGGCGGTCAGTCCTGCCGGTAAGTTCGTCTATCACATCCTCCGCGCTCAGGGCGTGCTCGACCAAGGCCGGATCATGGAGCTGACCGGACTCAATCGCCGGACCGTCCAGAACGCGCTCGACAGCCTCGAGGACGCTCGCATTATTCGGGTCGGCAAGGACGCCCGAGACCTTCGGCGTCGGCTCTACGAGTGCGTCCCTTCGCTTTCCGATAACTGAGGAGAGCGCCCGCGCTCCCGCCCGCTCCGGCGCTTCGCCGACGAGATGTCGGGGGCCACGATTTGGGGGAGGACCTGCTCGAGTCGCCAGCGCCGTTCCTACCCGGCGGCCCGGGCCACCGCGGACGATCCTCGGCGCGACGGGGGCGCGCACCATTGACGAGGCGTCCCGACCCAGGAAGAGGCGCCCGGTCCATTACGCCCCGGCCGAACGTCAGGCCAGCGAGTCCGACCCCGCCGACCCGGCCGGGAGCCGAGAAACCCACTCGTGGGTCGAGGTCGACGCGATCCGCTCGCGGCCGAGGGGCGCATCCAAGATCGCGCGCCAACGGTGACGGTCCTGGCCGGTTCCGACCAGTTGACCCGAGGGCACCGGACCCGGCGTGACGCGGAGAAGCGTGCGATCATCACCCTGGCGAGAGCGAGCAGATGGGCCAGGTCCATCTGGAGCTCGGAGAGGCCCATCCCTTCGAACGCCCGGCCTTGCCCGCCCCCCGGGAGTCGACGCCCCGGCCTTACCGAGCGTAGGCGGGTCCCCAACTCGGGAATCTCCCTGGCGTGAGCTCAGGGGCACGACGCTCTCCCGTGGAAGGCGGGGCCGCATATGGTCTCCCCACGGCGATGGGTCGGCCGTCGGGCTCGGACACCCAAGGGGCCCCCTTTACGAGGGAGACGCGGTGAAGCCGTACCCGCCGACGTACAGCGAGCGGGTGCCCCGCTCCTGGACGAAGTCACGGAAGGCGGTATTCCAGCTTACATCGTCCGAACCCAATACCCCTCCGGGCGCGAGCTTCTTCCACGCGACGTCGTACTCGAAACGCATCACTTCGTACGAGTGCTCGCTGTCGTGGAAGAAGAAGTTGAGTGCGGGCACCCGCGCCACCAGCTGAGGGAGGAGGTCGCGGGCATCCCCAAGGAGAAGTTCCCACCGGGAACGCAAGCGATCCGGGACCAGCCAGCCCGACTCCCGGCCGGCGGGCAGTGAGACCTTGTCGCGTCGAGCATAGACGGGGTCCGCGCGCGCAAGGAGAGGCGGAGGCAGTTCGATCGAGTACAGCGTTCCCCGGCCGTTGGCCTCGAGAGCGCTCAGGAAGTAGTACGATGACGACCCGCTGGCGACTCCGGTCTCGACGACCACCTCGGGACGGAGGGCTCGCACGGCCGCATAGAGGACCGGTCCACGGTCCGCCGCGGAAGCCGGTCCTCCCCTCCCGCCCGAGGTCCAGGACTCCGATTCCAGTCGGGCCTGTATCTCCTGCGTGATGCCCGCGGCCTCGCGAAGCCAGGCCCGGAACTGTCGGGGCGAGCATCGACGCGGTAGGAGCGCGCTGAACGACGCGGGCGCACGAAGATAGCGGTAGGCCTGGAGCGGGTGGCGGAGCGCGTACGCGACCAGTGGGTTCCCTCCCGCCGGCGAGCTAACGCCCATTCCTAAGCATGTCGCTTGCTCTTCGACGCTTCGACACCGTGGCGTGCCGAAGCGGGTTCCGTCCCGGCACGGCGGGTAAAGACGGAGACGGGCGATGGCTTCCTAGAGTCTCCGGCGGCGAGGCTCGAATGGCGGTCCGTGAGAGAACGGCCCACCCCTGATTTGTCCCGGCTCGCATCCGGGGCGCGCGAGCCCTCGGGCCCAGCTTCCCCGCCCGCCGATCGGCTCTCGGGCGAACCTGGAAGCTCCTTCCGGCGGACCGGCGCTGAGGAACGATCCCGGGAGCGGTCCCTAAGGATTCTCGGGCCCGCGCGGCCTCGAGGAGGGATCTGAGGCGCGGGGCGCGAGGAGGCGAGCCGGAGGCGCGCCGCCGTCGAGCGCGCGCGCTCGGATCTCTGACGGCCGAGCCGTCATGTCGTGCCGGCTAATCCGCTCGCTCCCCGGGGAGAACGGCTGAGTTGCCGAGAGATCGCGGGACGCGGGGCCTTGAACCTTCCGGCAGCGGTACCCAGAGCCTTTCTGGAGGACTCCCGATTCATTCGCGTCATCCTTAGACCGCCACGATGTACGCGCTCGTTCGCCCGGTCCGGGAGGCGCGGGGCGCTTGCGTACCAATGTCGAGAGGCCGGCCGAGGTGGGTATCGCTCGCTCCACGGTCGGTCGGATTCCGAGATGTCCGAGACGCGCGAAGGCGCCGACGATCCCCTTCGCGGACTCGTCCTCTCTCGGTAAGGGGCAACTGCGCCTGCCCACGAGGGGACTCCCGCCTCTTCAGGTTCGAGCACAGGGGCGTCGCTCGCCGGTAGGGGACAGCGCCCGCGCCGGGATCCGCGCTGCTGCAGGGTCGAGTCCGGACCCAGGGCTCTCCGTCCGCCAACTTGAGCGGTTCCCCGGTGGTTGGCGCGGGGGGTTCGCCAAAGTCCGATTGGGCCGAGCTCTTATGCGGCAATCTCTCCGGTCAAGTGATGGCAGCTCCGCCGCGACCGGGAGGAAGGCGATCGTTGAGTGAGCCGATCTACGACGAGCGCTACGCTCGACCCGGCTTATACTGGGGAAGCAAGCCCACCCGGCTGGCACGTGATCTCGTCCGCATCGCACGCTCCCTTCCGCGCTCGCCTCGCACGTTGGTCGACTTGGGTTGCGGAGAGGGACGAGACTCGATCTACTTCGCACGGCGCGGCTACCTGGTCCGTGGCGTGGACATCGCGAGGGTGGGGGTCCGAAAGGCGG
>JAKAVH010000066.1 GCA_021827545.1 Thermoplasmata archaeon | reverse complement strand
GAGGAACGGGGAATCGGCGCCTCTAGTCCATCAGTTGTCCGGCAGGGCATCGCTGAGCAGCCACGCGCTACGGGATAAGGGCTGAAAGCATCTAAGCCCGAAACCCCCTCGAAAAAGAGAGACCTCTGAGGACATTCGTAGAAGACGAGCTCGATAGAGCCGGGGTGTACGCGGAAAGCCTTCGGGCGATCCGTTCAGCCCGCGGCCACTAACGTCCGCAGCTACATCAACTGGTTGCGCTTGGCAGTTAAGCAGAACGCGTGTGGTTTCTTTTTTCCCCGGAACCGAACGACGGCGGGCCGAGAGGCCCGACGGAGTTTTCCCGTGCGACGGCTCGGGGACGCCGTGCCGTCGTTCGGGGTGAGCCGGACCCGCTGGCCGGTCGTCGCCTGGATCCGCCTGCGGCTCGAGGCGCCACCTCCGCCGATGCTGCTGATGCCGGGACCTCCGCCGCCGCCCGAGCCGCCGCTCGAGATCCTCGAGCCGAACCCGGTCCCGACCGACCCGCGGCGGCGGGTCTTCGCCTACGAGGAGGACCACGGCGACTGGGTCCTCCGGCTCGTCTGGGACACGGACGACCCTCTCCTCCTCGAGATCGAGTGCCGTGCGCCGCTCTACCGGCAGCGCGTCCCGCCCGAGATGGTCGGGACGTTCTGGACGGAGGCGAAGCGCCTGGTCGCCCCGATCTCTCCGGTCGAGGTCGAGGCCGCGGACCCGTACCCCTGAGCCTCCTTCGCGAACGCTAAAGTGGCGGGGCTCTTCCCGCCTCGTTGTGCTCCGGGCGACGTTCCAGCACCTCGCCGGGATCGGCCCCGTGACGGAGGCCGAGCTCTGGCGCTCGGGCGTGCGCGACTGGTCGGACCTCGTCGAGCGCGCGCCGTCGCTCGGCCTCTCGGGCCCGGCGCGCACCCGGCTCGAGCGGGAGATCGCGGCGAGCGAACGGGCCCTCGGCGCCGGCGACGCGGGGTGGTTCGGCCGCCGGCTGCCGGACGGGGAGCACTGGCGCGTCCACCCCGAGTTCGCGCGGGAGACGGCCTACCTCGACATCGAGACCACCGGCCTCTCTCCGTACCAAGGGATCGTTACCGTCGTGAGCGTCCACGGCCGAGGCGCGACCCGCTCGTTCGTCGCCGGCGAGGACCTCGAGGAGCTTCCGGCGTACCTCGCCCGGTTCGGGGTCCTCGTCACGTTCAACGGCAGTCGCTTTGACGTTCCGTTCCTCGCGATCGCCTTCCCGGATCTGGCGGTCCCCCCCGTGCACATCGACCTGCGGTTCCTGTTCTACCGCCTCGGGCTCTCGGGCGGTCTCAAGCGGATCGAGGAGCGGCTCGGTCTCGGGGACCGCTCCGGGGTCGAGGGGATCCATGGGCTCGACGCGGTCCGTCTGTGGCAGGAGTACCGTCGGGGGAACTCGGGTGCGCTCGACCGGCTGGTCCGGTACAACCGGGCCGACACCGTGAACCTCGAACCGCTGCTCGAGCGCGCGGTGAGGGATCTCTCGGTCCGACTCCTTCCGACGCGGGCCTTTCCCTCCCGCCCCCCGTCCGCGCCGCCCAGAGGTTCCTAGCGGGAGCTCCGCGTCCCCGTCGTCGCAGGAGCTGCCCGGCCCTTCGTGCGGGCACCCTCGGGGACGGAGAGGACCGCGGCCTCGCCGGTTCGTGGTGACGCCCCGATCGGCGCCGCCCGGTCGAGACGGGGCGGAGGGATCGGCGCGTCAGCCGGCGGCATCACCGACGCGACCCGCTCGGCGGCCGCCCGACAGTACTCCTCGGAGCTGTCGATGTGAAGATAGTGCCGGCCGAGCCGACGGGCGACCGCGGCGACCGTGCCGGTGCCTCCGAACATGTCGAGCACGACGTTGCCCCGGTAGCTGTAGAACTTCACGAGCCGTTCGATCAGCTCCTCGGGGAACGGCGCCGGGTGCCCATGACGCCGGCGCTCCGGGGGGATCGACCAGAACCCGTCGGAGAACCGCTCGAACTCTCTCGCGGTGATGTCGACCGCGGCCGGGTCGCCGGGCAGCCTCCACTGGCCCTTCGAGAAGACGAGGACGTACTCCCACGAGGGGACGATGTGCGGGTTCGAGGGGCTCCGCCAGCTTCCCCACGCCGTGCGCCGGCCCATCGTCTGCTTGTACCAGATGATCTCGGTGCGCATGATGTAGCCGAGGTCGCGCAGATCGCGCGAAAGGTCGTGGTGGATCGGTCGGAAGTCCTTGATCGACGTCGGCGCGACGTTGAGCACGAACCTCCCGCCGGGCACGAGCACGCGGAAGAGCGCGCGCCAGACCTCCTTGAGCCAGGCCAGGTAGTCCTCTGGCGGAAGGTCGTCGGAGTATCCACGGTACGGGATCCGGACGTTGTAGGGCGGACTCGTGATCGCGAGATGCACGCTCTCCTCCGGGAGCGAACCCAGGACCTCGCGCGCGTCCCCCTCGACCACGCGATCGAACGGACGGTCGGGTCGCCGAGAGGCCCGCTCCGCCATCCTCCGTTCCAGAGACGACGTCCTGATGAGCCTTCGCTCTACGGCGCCGGGCCGGGTGCGGTCCGGTCGACCGGACCGGTGACCGCGTCCGCGATCCGCTCCGCGATCGCCAACGAGGCCGTTGCCGCGGGCGAGGGGGCGTTCAGCACGTGGAGGGCCCCGGGTCCCCGCGTGAGGACGAAGTCGTCCTCGAGCGAGCCGTCGGGCCGGACGGCCTGCGCCCGGACCCCACTCGAGCGGATACCGAGGTCCGCCCGCTCGGCCCCCGGCCAGATCGACCGCACGGCCTCGAGGTACGCCGCCGGGCTCCACGAACGGAGCCATTCGCGCGCCGCGTACCGTCCGTACCGGCGGGCGAGGCCGAACGTCCCGCGGTAGCTCGCGAGCCGGAAGAGCTCCTCCGCCTCCCAGCGGCCGGGACGGTACCCTTCGCGGGCGAGCGCGAGCGCCGCGTTCGGACCGGCCCGCAGCGCTCCTCCGATCGTGGGGGTCAGGTGGACGCCGAGGAACGGCACTTCGGGATCCGGTACCGGGTAGACGAGGCACGGCACGGCCGCGCGCAGCCGGTCGGACAGCTGATAATAGTCCCCCCGGAACGCGACGATACGGATCGGGGGTTCCGCCCCCATCCGGCGGGCGACCAGATCGCACCCGAGCCCGGCACAGTTCACGACGAATCCCGCGCGCACGGTCCCCGCGGCGGTGGCGAGCTCCCAGTCCCCGTCCGCCCGGTGACCCGCCCGGAGCTCCGCGTCGGTCCGGACGAACGCGCCGCGGGCAGTGAGGTCGTGGGCCAGCGCCCGGGCCACGGCCGCGTAGTCGATGATCGCGGCCGACGGGACCGCGAGCGCTCCGAGGCCCGCGACGCCCGGGAGCCGCCGTTCGAGCTCCCGACGGTCGAGCCGGGCGACGGCCGGGACCCCGTTCTCAACGGCGCGCCGGGCAAGCTCGCCGAGGGTCGTCAGCTCGCGGGGCCGCGTCGCAACGATCAGCTTGCCGATCGCGCGGACGGGATCCCGTGCTCGTCCACGAACCTCGTGAGCCGTGCCCGCCCTTCGAGACAGAGCCGGGCCTTGAGCGAACCCGGCCGGTAGTATACCCCCGAGTGCAGCACCCCGCTGTTGTGGCCGGTCTGGTGGCGACCGACCTCGGATTCCTTCTCGAGGACGGCGATGGAGGCGTGCGGCTCGCGGTCGACCAGGGCCCGGGCCGTCGCGAGGCCCACGATACCGCCCCCGATCACCACCCGATCAAACCGGTCGCCCATCCCTCCTCCGCCGCGGGTCCGCCCCGGCATCCGGCGGGGGGCCGGGCTCCGTTCCTCCCCTCTTCGGCCCCCGCCCGGGAGTCCGTCGGTACTCCGGTAAACCTCTCCTCACGCGTCCCCGCGGCTGTGCATTGACGACGGCGAAAAGGTTACCTTATAAATCCGACCCGAGTCCCGCGTCGAATCTCTATGGCGATTCAGATCTCGGTCCCGAAGGAGACCGCCGTGGGGGAGCGCCGGGTCGCGCTCGTCCCCGAGGTCGTGAAGGCGCTCTCGAAGTCGGGCGTCTCGATCGTGGTGGCGCCCGGTGCCGGGCTGCGCGCCGGCTACCCCGACTCCGCGTACACGGCCGCCGGAGCGACGCTCGAGGCGGACCGCGCGAAGCTCCTCGGCTCGGCCGCGCTGCTCCTCAAGGTCCAGCCTCCGAGCGTGGAGGAGGTCCGATCGATCCCCGAGGGGGCCGTGGTGGTGGCGCTCGTGAACGCGAGCCGCAGCCTCGAGGAGGTCGCGGCGATGCGGGACCGACGGCTGACCGTCTTCGCGCTCGAGCTGCTCCCCCGCATCACCCGCGCGCAGAGCATGGACGTGCTCAGCTCGCAGGCGACGGTCGCCGGCTATCGCTCCGCCCTCATCGGCGCCGAGCTCACGCCGAAGTTCCTTCCGATGCTCACGACGGCCGCCGGCACGATCCGACCGGCGAAGGTCCTCGTGCTCGGCGCCGGGGTCGCCGGACTGATGGCGATCGCCACCGCCCGGCGCCTCGGAGCGATCGTGGAGGGGTACGACGTGCGCCGGGCCGCCGGCGAGCAGGTCCGCAGCCTCGGCGCGAAGTTCCTCGAGCTCCAGATCAATGCGGAGGGTGCGGGCGGCTACGCCCGAGAGCTCACGGACGAGGAGAAGAAGCAGGAGGCCGAGATGGTCGCGAAGGCCGTCGCCGACGCGGACATCGTGATCACGACGGCGGCGATCCCCGGACGACGCGCTCCGATCCTGGTGCGGGAGGAGATGGTCGCGCGCATGCGGCCGGGCTCGGTCATCGTCGACCTTGCGGCAGAGACCGGCGGCAACTGTGCCCTGA
>JAKAVH010000176.1 GCA_021827545.1 Thermoplasmata archaeon | reverse complement strand
CTGCTCGGGCATACGGATCCTCCCCACGGAGCCGGGGCGTGCGATGAGGCTTGCGGAGGGACCCGCGCGCTGGTTCGGGCGCCCGCCTCGGCCGCGGGAGCGCAGGGCCGAGCGAACTCCTTTATCTTTCCCGATGCTCCCGCCGCCCCGGGGCGCTCTTCGTGAGTCGTTGGATCTCGGACGAGCCCGGCGAGGAGGCGGCGCTGCTCGAAGCGCTGGGGGTCTCGTCGGTGGACGAGCTGTTTTCCGACGTGCCGAAAAAGGCCCGGATGGGCCGCATCGGGATCGGGCCCGGAATGGACGAGCCGGCCGTCGTCTCCGAGATCGACCGGGTGCTCGGCCGCAACCGCCCGCTCTCCCGGTTCGCCTCGTTCCTCGGCGGACGGATCCGGTCCCGCTATGTTCCGGCCGCCGTCGATGCGATGCTCAGCCGCAGCGAGTTCTACACCGCTTACACCCCCTACCAGGCGGAGGCGAGCCAGGGGATGCTCCGGGCCCTCTTCGAGTTCCAGAGCCTCTGGGTCGAGATGACCGGACTCGACGTCGCGAACGCGTCGCTCTACGACGGGGCGACCGCCGCCGGGGAGGCGCTCCTGTTCTGCCGGCGGATCCACGACGGGACGCGGTTTCTCGTCCCGGCGAGCCTGCCGTGGGAAGAGAAGAGCGTGCTGCGGAACTACGCGAGCGGGCCGAATCTCACGGTCGAGGAGATCCCATTCGACGACCGCACGGGCCGTCTCGATCTCGACTTCGTGCGCCGCGCGGTCGCCCAGAAGGACGTCTTCGGCCTCCTCGCGGACGTACCGAACGGGTTCGGCCATCTGGACGAGGGGCTGTTCGACCTGAGGCCGATCCTCGGGGACGTGCCGTTCGTGGTCTCGGCCGATCCGCTCTCGCTCGCCGTGCTCGAGCCCCCCGCGACCTACGGGGCCGACGTCGTGGTCGGGGAGGGCCAGGGATTCGGGATCTCTCCGGCCTACGGCGGACCGCTGCTCGGTCTCTTCGCCTGTCGGAAGGAGCACGTCCGAGCCGCCCCGGGCCGGATCGTCGGGGCGACGCAGGACGCCGTGGGGCAGAGGGCCTACGCCCTCACGCTCGTCACCCGCGAGCAACATATCCGACGCTCTCGAGCCACCTCGAACATCTGCACCAACGAGTCGCTGATGGCGCTCGCCTTCGTCGTCTACGCGAGCCTGGTCGGTCCCCGGGGCCTTGCCGAACTCCAACGTTCCCTCGCCGAGAAGGCTCGCACGCTGGCCGGCACGCTCAGCGGAATCGACGGGCTCCGGGCGCCCCGTTTCGACGCGCCGTATCTGGGAGAGTTCACGGTCGAGGTGACCCGGGGGACGGCCTCCGAGTTCCTGGACCGCCTGCGCCGCCGTCGCATCCTGGGCGGACACCCGCTCACGGACCCGCGACCCGGAGCCTCGGGCGCTCCGGAGCGGATCCTCGTCGCGACCACCGAGTTCGTCGGGGACCGGGAGATCCAGAAGTACGGCGCGGCCGCCCGGTCCGCGATGGCCGCGGCCGGGAGGTCGGCATGAGCTTCCGTCAGGCTCGCTGGGACGAGCCATCGCTCTGGGACCTCGCTCCTCCCCGTACCCCCGTGGCCGCCGCCGAGGTGCCGGGGGTCCCGGAGCGATTCCGTCGGAAGGAAGCGATCCGCTGGCCCGAGCTGTCCGAGCCCGAGGTGGTGCGGCACTACACCCGACTGTCTCAGATGAACTTCGGGATCGACACGGCCCCGTACCCTCTCGGCTCCTGCACGATGAAGTATAACCCGAAGGTCTCCGAGATGCTCGCCCGCCGCCCGGGAGCGGCGGACATGCACCCGTACCAGCCCGAGACGACGGCGCAGGGCTCGCTCGAGTTCCTCTGGAAGCTCGAGCGGCTGCTCGGGAAGGTCACCGGCCTTCCCGAGGTCTCGCTCCAGCCCTCGGCGGGAGCCCACGGGGAGTACGCCGCGATGCTGATGGTACGGGCGTACTTCCGGGATCGGGGGGAATCCGAGTCCCGGACCGAGGTCCTTCTGCCCGACACCGCGCACGGGACCAACCCCGCATCGGCCGCGATGGCCGGCTACACCACGCGGGAGATCCCGTCGAAGGACGGCTGCGTCGATGTCGCGGCACTGCGGGCAGCGGTCTCGGCGCGCACCGCCTGCTTCATGCTGACGAACCCGAACACCGCGGGCCTCTTCGAAAGCGACATCCTCGAGATCGCCGAAATCGTCCATGCGGCCGGCGGTATGCTCTACTACGACGGCGCGAACCTCAACGCGATCCTGGGCGTCACGAACCCGGGGCGGATGGGATTTGACGTCGCCCATCTGAACCTCCACAAGACGTTCGCGACGCCTCACGGCGGTGGCGGCCCCGGCGCCGGAGTCCTCGCGGCCGGCGAGACCCTGGCCCCGTACCTCCCGGTGCCGCGGATCGTCAAGGCGGGCCGGAAGTTCCGGCTCGATTACGACCGGCCGAGATCGATCGGAAAGATCCGCTCGGCGTATGGGAGCGCGGGCCTCGACCTTCGGGCCTACGCCTTCGCCCTCTCGCACGGCGAGGAGGGGCTGAAGCACGTGGCCCGACGCTCCGTGCTGAACTCGAACTACGTCGGAGCGAAGCTCGGTCGCTATCTGCCCCGGCCCTTCCGACCGCTCGTCAAGCACGAGTTCGTGCTCTCGGGAGCCCCGCTCAAGGACCGCGGGTTGCGGACGATCGACCTCGCGAAGCGGCTCCTCGACGAAGGGGTCCATGCGCCGACCGTCTACTTTCCGACCCTGGTCGAGGAGTCGCTGATGGTCGAGCTTCCCGAGACGGAGAGCCGACGCGAGCTCGACCAGTTCATCGCGGCGTTCGAGCGGGCGATCTCCGATACGCCCGAGAACCTCCATCGGGCCCCGCAGCACCTCGCCGTCGCGAGGGTCGACGAGGTCCGGGCCGCGCGCGAGCCGCTCCTCTCGTGGAAGGACCTGCGGACGGCCGGCGCAAAAGCTGAAACCCCGTGACGGTTCGCCCGAGACGATGAAAGCCCGCGTGGAGAAGGTCTTCCGACATCTCGATCCGCGTCCCGACGTACTCCTGCTCGCGAACGCGACCGACCCGCACCTCGATCAGACGTTCTTCTACCTGTTCGACGTGCCGGCGGGGCTCTTCGAGGGCTCCGTGGCCATCGCCCACCCCGACGGAGAGCTCGACGTGCTCAGCTCGCCGCTCGAGTCGGAGAGCGCCTACCAGGCCGCGAAGCACGACCCTCACGTCAAGGTCCATGTGGTCGGTCGGGGGGACGAGACGGAGGGGCTGGTCAAGAAACTCGTCGGCAGCGCGGCCGACATCGGCCTCCACTACCGCGAGTTGACCCACGATTGGTTCGTCCGGTTGTCAAAGATGCTTCCCTCGGTCACGTGGTCCGACGCCTCGAACGCCGTCCGTCGGGCGCGGGTCACGAAAGACGCCGAGGAGATCGTGCGTCTGCGCCGCGCGGCCGAGATCGGCTCGGCCGTGGGTCGAGAGATCCCGCCGCTGCTCCAAGAGGGCGTCACCGAGCTCGGCCTGGCGGCGGAGATGGAGTACCGCATGAGCCGACACGGGGCGAGCGGTCGGTCGTTCGCGACAATCGTTGCGTTCGGCGCGCACGGTGCGGAGCCGCACTACTCTCCGGGAGAGACCCGGCTCGCGAGCGGAGACTCGATCGTGTGCGACTTCGGGGCGTACTACCGTCGGTACGCGAGCGACATCACCCGCTCCTTCCACTTCGGCCGGCGCGACGAGGAGCTGAAGAAGATCCACGACACCGTCGAGGCCGCGCAGGCCGCCGCGCTCTCGGTCATCCGGCCCGGGGTGCCGGGCAAGGAGGTCCATCTGGCCGCCCAGCGCGTCATCGACGCGTCTCCGTGGAAGGGTCGGCTGAACCACGGGGTCGGCCACTCGATCGGGCTGAGCGTCCACGACGGCTGGGGCTACAACACCACGGTCGACGATCCGCTCGAGGAAGGCATGGCGATCACGGTCGAGCCGGGGATCTACCTCCCCGGTCGGGGTGGGGTCCGGATCGAGGACGATGTGGTCGTGACGAAGACCGGCTACGAATTCCTCTCGACCGCCCCACGCGCCTACCTCGAGGTCCCCGCGTGAAGTTCGGCGTTCTTACCGGTGGCGGGGACTGCCCCGGGCTCAACCCCGCGATCCGCGCGGTCGTGCTGCGGGCGGCCCGCGCCGGGCACGAGACCCTCGGGTTCCTGGACGGCTGGAAAGGGGTCCGCGACGACCTCACGCGGCCGCTCCTCCCCACGGACGTCACGGGGCTCATCGGGCGCGGCGGCACGGTCCTCGGGAGCTCGCGAACGAACCCGTTCGGAAGGGAGGCCGACGCCGCGAAGGTCCTCGAGACGCTCGACCGGCACCGCCTCGATGCGCTGATCGCGATCGGGGGCGACGACACGCTGAGCGCCGCGCTCGAGCTCCACCGTCGCGGCGGCAGGGTGGTCGGCGTCCCGAAGACGATGGACAACGACGTCACCGGGACCGACTGGACCTTTGGTTTCCACTCCGCGACGGCGGTGGCGGTCGATGCCCTCGAGCGGCTGCGGGACACGGCGGGGAGCCACCACCGCGCGATCGTCCTCGAGGTCATGGGCCGCCACGCCGGCTGGGTCGCGCTCGCGACCGGTCTCGCGGGCGGGGCCGACGCGACCCTCGTGCCCGAAGAGGGGTACGACGAGTCCGCGCTCCTCGCCCGGGTCCGCGCGGCGGTTCACGCCCGGGGCTACGCCCTCGTGGTCGCCAGCGAGGGGATCGACCTCGGACCTCGCCGGGGCTCGGCGGGAGCGAAAGACGAGTTCGGCCACGAGCTCCTCCGCGAGCGGCAGGTCGGGGTCGAGCTGGCCCGCCGCATCGAGGAGGCGACCGGGATCGAGACCCGCAGCGCGCAGATCGGGCACATCCAGCGCGGCGGAGCTCCGGAGCTCTTCGATCGCATCCTCGCGACCCGTCCCGGGGCCCAC
>JAKAVH010000072.1 GCA_021827545.1 Thermoplasmata archaeon | reverse complement strand
GACAAAGCTCACCCCGTAAGTCCCGGGCGGCAAGAGCACCGTGAACGTGATCGGCACTGTCACCGCCGCCCCGCTCACCGTCACCGTCCCCGACGACGGACTCGCCGTATAACCGGCAACGGGCCCTACCGCGAATACGTACGTGCCGTTCGCTCGTGTGAAGTTGATCGCACCCCCGCTCGACCCCGCCCGCGATCCTCCGAGCGTCACCGTCCAGTTCGTCCCCGAGGGAAGGCCGGTCTCCGTGAAGTCGACCCCGTACACTCGCTCGTAAAACTGGATTGTCACGTTGACCCCCGGCGCCGCGACCGTTACCGTCCCTGACGCGGGCACCGGCTCCCAGCTGCTGTTTGACGACGCGATCGAAAACGCGTAGCTCCCGGCCGGCTCCGAAAAGTTGACCGACTGTCCCGTGGTCGACTCCACCGTCCCGTTCAGCGTCACCGTCCACGCCGTCCCCAAGGGAAGGCCGGTCTCACGAATCGACACCGGATAGTGGGCTGGGCCGCTCGGGCCCGAGTTCACGTTCACGGAAAACGGGTGCTCGCATCCCCACGACGGGTCAGTGCCATGGGTCGCCTCCCAGCCAGATTGGTTCCACGGCGACCAAGAGTTCCCGCCGTTCACGTCGGTGGCGTAAACGCAGTAGCGCAACGTGCCGGTCGACGCGGGCGCAGGGATCGCCCCGGACCACGTCCCCGCCCGGGCATTGCCCGAGGTGAGGGTCAGCGTGGTGTTGGCCCATCGCGTGGCACCCGGCTCGAGGTAGGTCGCGTTCACCGAGGTGACGGGCTGGTGATCTGTGACCGTGGCCGCGATCGGGTAGCTCGTTCCCGTGGTGGCCGGCCCGTGCGGATTGGTGGAGACGAACGGTTTCCCGAGGAGCAAGGCGAGGTTGTACGCGAGCGGGACGCCCCATCCCGCCGAGGCGTTGAAGTCGGTCGCGCCGGCGAAGAAGGCGTTGCTATAGTTCTGGACAAAGTAGGTCGGCGGAAGCGAGATCTGGCCGGCGAGCCACTCATTTTCCAGCTGATAGAGGGCCGGATCGATGAGGCCGAGCCGGTGGCCGTCGAACGCCACGATCGAGGCGAGCGCGCCCGCCGTCGAGGGAGAAGAGAAGCTCGTCCCGCCGTAGCCCGAGAGCCAATGCCGGTCGAAGTAGACTGTCATCATCGCGGCCGGTCCTGCGACGTCCGGCGTGATCCGCGCAGAGGTGGCGCTGTAGGTCGTCCCATCGTCGCACCCTTCGCATCCGGACGGGGGCGTCCCGTTCGTGAAGTTGCCCGTGTCGGTGACCTTGATCGCCCAGAGCATCGCCTTGTTCACGATCGGCGAGCTCGCCTGGTACCACGGCTCGGGGAACGCGAGGCTCGCGCCGCCCGTGCTGCCGGCGCTGATGCCCGCGTCGGTGCTCGGGCACCAGTTCCAGACCGTCTGGCCGGGGAGGATCGCGTTGCCGAGACCCAGGTTCGCGGTGCCTCCCACGGCGAGAGCATAAGGAGAGGAGGCCGGGAAGTCGATGCCCGGGACCCCCTGGTCTTGAACGCCGGATCCGCAGAGCGCATTGCCGTTCCCTTCAAATCCGTTCGCGCCGTTGCCGTCTCCGGAGGAGGCAAGGACGGTAACGCCGGTCGCTGCGAGCTCCTCGTAATCCTGCCCGTAGACGGCATCGAACGAGCCCGAACTGTTCGCGGTCTCTCCTCCGCCGTACGACTGCGTCAGGACGCTCAGCCCGCGAACGTTTCCCGCGGCGATCCAGTTCGTGAGCGCGATGAGCGCGCCGTCCGTCTCTACGAGCGAGGTCCCGTTGACCCAGACCGGGCTCAAGCTCGCGCCGGGGGCATCCATCCCGCTGTACTCTTGGTCGACAGTCAACTCGATCGCGGCGTCGCTGATCAGCTGCGTTCCTGTGTTGGACTCGTTGACCCCGGCCGTATCGCACGCCCCGTAGCCCGGGGGGTTGCCCGGGTAGCCCGTGATGTTGTAGTAACCGTAGTCGGTCGGTTGGGGAAACTGGGAAGGATAGCCGGTGTGATTCCGGAAGAACCCGTAGATGTCGCTGTAGGAGAAGGCGCATTGCGAGGGGGAGCCCGACCAGAGCGCCTGCGTGATGTTGACGCCGTAGGCGTACGACGGCACCACCCCCGCGCTCGCGTTGCCGGTCGCGTTGTAGAGTTCGTTCAACTGGTAATCGTACGGCATCTGGTTGGGGTAATCCTGCACCCCGGTCCCGGGGACCGCTTGCGCCGGACCGGTCAGCAGCGGCCGCATGCCGAACGTGTAGTTCGTCAACCCCGCGACGCTGAAAATCCACGGCGCGAGCTCCGACGGAGCCATCGGCGCCGCGGTCGGGGCCCAGTACCAGTGACCACCTTTGGCGTACGCCGCGAACGTGACGCCGAAGGCGACGGCGAGCTGCGCCAAGGTCCCCGAAGCGACGACCGTGCGCCCGTCGGAGGAAAGGTATTGGGTAGTCAATCCGCTCGAGCTCAGGTACTGCGCCACTTTGTCCTGCTCTATGACCGGTGGCCCGTAGGCGGCGTCGAACTGCTGCTGCGTCAGGAACCTGCCGTATAGCGGAGAGCCGAGGGTGGAGACCTGCTCCACAAAGGCGTTGAGCGCCGACTGATTCTGAAGGGGAAGCGTGACCACGACCTCGTCGTGGGTCGTCAACGGCACGACGACCGAGGGGTCGAGCACCCCTCCCCATGCCGGGCCGGTCTCGAATGTGACTGGAAGCGACACTAACGACCCGAAATTGGCGGAGGCGAACGCCAGGCCGGCCCCGCCCGTCGAGAGGGGCGAGCCGGTCGAGAAGGTGGTCACCGCCCCCGTGACTCCAAAGCCAACCGTGGCGATCACGACCAGCGCGAGCACCGGGACAACCTGCCCAAGCGCGCCCGGGTGACGGTGCCGGAGGGGGCGAACACCGGCCTCTCGAGGAAGCTGCTGCTTGCCCAAAAGAAGGCGTCCGCCGGTTCGTCGCGCTGGCGCGCGCGTCGAACGGTCGATCATGGCCGTCCGGACCGCGAGGACTCTGGCGCCCTTCTCCCGCGTACCGTCCGAAACGCAATCCGTGGGTCGTCGATCGGGTGGTGGGATTCGTCTCACAGTTTCACTTCCTCGGGGGGTACTAAGGGACCGGCGAGTTGTTCAGGGGGTGAATCGGTCGGCCGTTCTGTCCGTGCCGGAGCTTGGCAGTCCCTGGTTTTGCGGGGTCCTTTGCGAAACGCCAAGCTGAGCGCAAGTACACCGATCCCGAGGAGCATCGTTCCCGCCACAGCGCCCGGGACTAAGGCGGTAACGGAGTTGCTCACGGTCCGCTCGACGCCCACGGGGGGAGTTCCGGCGGCCACGGCGGTGAAGATGACCGCGATCGTGACCGACGAACCCGCCAGATGGGCCGAACCGGAGGAAGGCGTCGCCGTGTATCCGCGGGGCGCAAAGACGGCAAAGGCATAGGTGCCGTTCGCCTCGTCGAACGTGAGGCTCTGGGCGGCCGTCGTGGAGATCAGGCCGGCGAATCCAACCGACCAAGCGACCCCCGCCGGAAGGCCACTCTCGGTGAACACCACGAAATACACCGTGGTGACGAACGAGACGAGGACCGTCTGGGGAGCTCCGTTCACCGTGGTCCTCCCGGTCGCCGATGAGGGAGCGTAGGTCGGATCGCTGGACGCCACTGTGAAGGTGAAGGTGCCATTCGGCTCGTCGACCGTCAACGCGCTGTTGGTAGTGCGGGTCACGTTCGACCCGACGGCGACCGACCAAGCGGTCCCGGTGGGAAGGCCCGTTTCACGGAAGGTCACCGGGTATGTGCCGGGGGGGGCGGCCGGGCGGAAGGCGAGTGCAACATCGGCGGCCGCGCCGTCTACGGTCACGGTCCCGGCCGCCGGCGTTACGAGATATCCGGTGGGCGGGGCCACCGACCAAAGATACGTTCCGTTCGGCTCGAAGAAGCGGGCCTGGCTAGTGGAGGATGTGACGGACGCATTCGCGAGCGTCACCATCCACGCCGTCCCCGCGGGAAGACCGGTTTCGGCGATGGTGATGGGGTAGAGCGTGTATGCGGCGGCCGCCCGAACCGAGAAGCCTTGGAGATCGGTGGCCATCAGCGAGAACGCGTTCGGCCCCAGACGGATGGCGGAGCTCGAGATGTTCCAGACGCTCTCGCCCGACGATGTCGTATAGCCGAGCGGAACCGCCTGGCCGTCCCACGAGGCGGAGACGTTCGCCACGTCGTAGGCGCCGAAGGGGCTCGTCGCAATCGCCTCTGCCTCAAGCAGCCCGCCCGAACGGACCAGTTGCGGCGCAAGTACGTACGCCGGGTCAAGGAGGGGCAGCTGGATCCCGATCGGATACTGAGCCCCGGAGTGGATAATGACCTGCCAGCTCGCCTCTTCGCCCGAAACATCGACAGTGTACCACGTGAACGAGAGCACAACGACCGAGTTCGCCGGGATTACATAGCGCGTCGCGGTCAGCGAGACGTTGAACTCCGCGACCGTGCCCGTGACCGGGAGGTCCTGGGTCTCGCTGCCCGTGGCGAAGACCGTGCCTCCCGCTGAGAGGCTTGCGGCAACCGTCAGCGGGACCCCGACCGGAGCCGAAACGCCGGTGTTCGGCACATTGAGCGAAGCGAACCAGTGGGCCGTGGCGTTTCCTCCGGGAGCGAGATAGAGGGCGTGGCTGGTCGGCGCGGTGGAGAACGTCCACGTGACAGGAGAGACGGGTCCCGGGAAAAGATAGCTTGCGTCGATATCGCTCTGCCCCGTCGGATAGAGCGTGCTCATCGGATAGGTGCTCGGGAGGGAGGTGCCGGACTGCGCCACATGGTTGCCGTACAGTTCAACGAGGTCGGGGCTCGTCAGTAAGATGGGCTTCGGCTTCGCGGGAATCGGGACGTACGTTCCCCAGAGCGTCGCCCCCGTGCTGTACGGCTCTCCACTCCCCACCGCGAAGGCGTGGGCGCCTCCCGAGACCGTCGAAACCCCGTACGGATTCGCGAAGGGGTAGGCCGGATTCGAATTCGCGAAGA
>JAKAVH010000075.1 GCA_021827545.1 Thermoplasmata archaeon | reverse complement strand
AGGGTGGCTCATTTGGGTCGCTCGAACTTCGGTTCAGCAAGGGGGACTAAGTCGTAACAAGGTATCTGTAGGGGAACCTGCAGATGGATCACCTCCTAGAACGCCGACCTCGAGGTCGGACGCTCAGGATTGTGAAGGTCGCTGGCCTCGTTCGCGTCGTCTCCTCCCCTATCGGGCTATCAACTCTTTTTTGAGTAGTTACCACGGATTTATTAGCTGTGGCGAGCTCCCCGTCCCCATGTTGCGCCTGGTTCCTCCGCGCACGGTCCCGGCCGAGCTGGCCGGAGCGGCCCGGTCCCTCGACGCCGGCGAGCCGGTCCTGATCTTCGACGCCGCCGACCGGGAGGGCGAGACCGATCTCGTGATCTTGAGCGAACGGGCGACGCCCGAGCTCGTCCGCCTCCTTCGGCAGGATGCCGGTGGCTGGATCTGCACGGCGATCTCGGACGAGCTCCGAGAGCGCATCGGCCTCCCGTTCTACGCGGAGCTCCTCTCCGACGGGAAGTCATCGCATCCCATCCTCGGGCCGCTCGCCCGCGAGGAGCTCCGGTACGACCGCCGGAGCCCGTTCGGGCTCCACGTTCACCACCGGGCGACGTACACGGGGATTCCGGACAACGATCGGGCCCTCGCGATCCGCGCGCTCGGAGCGATCGCCCGCGAATCGACCCACCTCTCCGACCTCGCCCTGCGCCGCCGGTTCAGCGAGGAGTTCAGCGCCCCGGGCCACCTGCCGATCATCTACGCCGCCCGCGGCCTCCTCGCGGAGCGGAAGGGTCATACGGAGCTTTCGGTCTCGCTCGCGCGGATGACCGGGCTCTCCGAGTCGCTGACGGTTTGCGAGATGCTGGGCGATTCCGGCGGGGCGCGATCCCCGGAGGCGGCGCGGGCGTACGCCGAGGCGCACGGCTGGCCGTTCCTCGAGGGGCGGACGATCATCGAGGCGTGGCAGGCATGGTCGTCCGAGTGATGGCCACGGGGGTCTTCGACCTCCTGCACCCGGGCCATCTGTACTTCCTTACGGAGGCGAAGCGCCTCGGGGACGAGCTCGTGGTCGTGGTCGCCCGCGACCAGACCGCGCGCCGGCTCAAGCACGAGCCGTACGTCCCGGAGCAGCTGCGTCGCGAGATGGTCGAGTCGTTGAAACCGGTCGACCGGGCGATCCTCGGCTCCACCACCGACATCTACGAGACCGTCGTCCACGAACGGCCGTCGATCATCGCGCTCGGCTACAACCAGGTCTGGAACGAACGCGAGGTCGAGCGCGAGTGCGGCCGGCGGGGGGTCCCCGTGAAGGTCGTGCGCATCGGCGCCCGACCGCACGACGAGATCGCGACCCGTCGCATCGTCGAGCGGATCGTCGAGCGCGTCGCCCGGGAGCCCCGCCCGTGAAGCGGATCGGGATCGCCGACACGACGTTCGCCCGGGTCGACATGGCCCGGGCCGCGACCCGGGCGCTGCAGGCGCGGGGCACCGGGTTCCGCATCGTCCGGCGGACGGTCCCCGGGATCAAGGACCTCCCGGTCGCCTGCCGCCAGCTGTTCGTCGAGGACGGGGTCGACCTCTGCCTGGCGCTCGGGATGCCGGGCCGGGCCGAGTACGACCGCACGTGCGCGCACGAGGCGTCGCTCGGGCTCCTCTTCACCGGCGTGCTCGAGGCGAAGCCGATCGTCGAGTGCTTCGTCTTCGAGAGCGAGGCCGACGATCCCCGCACGCTCGAGACCCTGGCCCGGCGACGGGCCGAGGAGCACGCGCTCAACGCCTACGCCCTCCTGTTCCGCCCGCAGGAGCTCGCCCGTCACGGCGGGGAGGGACTGCGTCAGGGGTTCCCCGACGCGGGACCGGTGCGCCGGGCCCGCTAGGGCGGAGCGAACGAGAGGATGAAGGAGCAGGTCACGATGGCCGCAAAGGGGGCCCGGGAGGGCAAGGGGATCCGGATCGCGATCGTCGCGAGCGAGTACAACTACGACATCACCTGGCTCATGCTCGAGCGGGCGAAGGAGGAGATCGCGTTCCTCGGGGCCTCGCTCGGCCCGGTCGTCAAGACGCCGGGCGTCTACGACATGCCGCTCGCCGTGAAGGCGCTCTTCCGCCGGCCGGACGTCGACGCGGCCGTCGCCCTTGGGGCGGTCATCGAGGGGGAGACCCAGCACGACGAGGTCGTGATGCAGCAGGCGGCGCGCAAACTCACCGACCTCTCGGTCGAGCTCGGAAAGCCGATCGGCCTCGGGATCTCGGGGCCGGGAGAGACCCGCCTCCAGGCCCAGGATCGGATCGAGAACGCCGGCAACGCGGTCCGCGCGGTCGTCAAGATGGTCGAGCGGCTGCGCGAGATCGGGTGAGCCCGCGCGACGAGGGCGGTCCCCCGCTCGCGCCCCCGAGTTGGCGCGCGTCACAGGCCGAGCCGATCGCGAAGGAATCCGAACGCCGCCTTGCCTTTCGCCGTGTGGGTCGTGACGTCGAACCGGTCCTCCGGGGCGATCGCCCGCGCGCGCCGGGAGAGCGCGGCCTCGAGCCGGTCGTACGTGACGTCGACCGTCACGTCGGCGGGGCTCGCGGCTCCCGGGCGGACGGTCACCGAGCCGTGCCCGTCAACCGAGAGCGAGGCGGTCCCGGCGTCCGTCCTAAAGACCCAGGTCTGCGGGAGGTAGTGGCGGAGCATCCCCCCGAGGAAGCCGGCGAGGCGGGAACGGACCTCGGATTCGATCTCGGGGGCGATCCGTCCGAGGAGTTCGTCGACCGAGGCCATCGGCGGTCGGGAGTCCGTTCGGAATATAGCCCGTAGCCCCCCGTACGGACGGAGCGGGCACCGGCCCTCCCGCGCGGGAGGAGGGTCCGCCGACAAGGTCAAGGCCGCCCTCCCGCTCGCCGGACGAGGGGCGCGGGGTGGCCGGGGCCCGGGAGTACTACGAGGAGATCCCGTCGACCCAGGATCGCGCGATCGCGCTGGCGCGGGACGGGGCGGCGGAAGGGACCCGCGTGGTCGCGCGCGTCCAGAGCGCCGGCCGGGGACGACTGGACCACGGCTGGAGTTCTCCGCCGGGCGGCCTCTACCTCTCCGTCGTGCTCGCGTCGCCGCCCGATCCTCCCACGCTCCTGCCGCTCGCGCTGGGGGCCCGGCTCGCGGACGAGCTCGGCCACCGCTTCGGTCGCGCGCTCCGCGTCAAGTGGCCGAACGATGTGCTCGCGCTCGAGGATCCTCCGCACGCCCCCCGCAAGCTCGCCGGCATCCTCGTCGACCGGGTCCCCTCTCCCCTCCTCGGCTGGGCGGCGGTCGCCGGCATCGGCGTCAACGTCGCTCCCGAGCCCGAGGCGTTCCCCCCGGAGCTCCGGCGAGAGGTCGCGCGGCTCTCCACGGCGACCGCGCCGGTCCGCCCCGGGGAGGTCGAGGAGCTCGTGGTCGCGGCCGCGCTCGCCGCGGCGCGCGACCTCTGGGCGCCCGAGCGGCTCGGGGAGCTCCACGCGCTCCTCGCCCGCCTCCTCTACGGGGTCGGTCGGAGGGCGACCGTCGACGGACAGACCGTCGGGCGGATCGTCGGCCTTACGGAGGATGGGGCGCTCGAGGTCGAGGAGGGAGGCCGACGGATGGCGATAAGAACGGGCGACCTTCGCGTGGTGGAGGACCGATGAGCGACGCGTTCGACCGCTGGACCCTGCGGAAGCAGCAGGCGACCGAAGGCGGAGGCCCGGCGCGGATCGCGCGGCACCGGGCCGCCGGGAAGCTCACGGCCCGCGAGCGGCTCGAGGCGTTCTTCGACCCCGGGACGTTCACGGAGATCGACCCGTACGTGATCCACCGCGTGAGCAGCCTGGGCCTCGACGAGCGTCGGGTCCCGGGCGACGGGGTCGTGACCGGCTGGGGCGAGGTCGACGGACGGCCGGTCGCGGCCTTCGCGCAGGACGCCACGGTCTTCGGCGGAGCGCTCGGCGAGGCCCACGCGCTGAAGATCGTGAAGATCATGGAGACCGCCCGCAAGGCCGGGATCCCCATCGTCGGCCTCAACGACTCGGGCGGCGCCCGGATCCAGGAGGGGGTGATGAGCCTCGGCGGTTACGGCGAGGTCTTCTTCCGCAACGTGCTCCTCTCGGGAGTCGTCCCCCAGATCTCGCTCATCCTCGGACCGTGCGCCGGCGGCGCCGTCTACTCGCCGGCGATCACCGACTTCGTGATCATGGCGAAGGGGACCGGCCAGATGTTCATCACCGGACCGGACGTCGTCCGGGCCGTGACCGGCGAGGAGGTCACGATGGAGACCCTCGGGGGAGCCGCGGCCCACGCCGAGCTCTCGGGCGTGAGCCACTTCACGGCGGAGAGCGACCGGGACGCGATCGCGCTCGCCCGCCACCTCCTCGGCTACCTGCCCCTCAACAACCTCGAGGAGCCCCCGATCGGCCCGGCCGCATCGCCGAGCGACGCGGCGGCGAAGGAGCTCGCCGGCCTCGTCCCCGAGGCGGCCAACGCCCCGTACGACGTCCACGCGGTCCTCGAGCGGGTGCTCGACGTCGGCTCCTTCCTCGAGGTCCATTCCGCCTGGGCGCCGAACCTCGTCGTCGGCTTCGCCCGGCTCGAGGGCCGACCGGTCGGCGTCGTGGCGAACAATCCCGCCTCGCTCGCCGGAACCCTCGACATCAACGCCTCGACGAAGGCGGCCCGCTTCGTCCGCTTCTGTGATGCGTTCCACCTGCCGCTCCTCACCTTCGTCGACGTGCCGGGATTCCTCCCCGGCACTGGCCAGGAGCACGGGGGGATCATCCGGCACGGGGCGAAGCTCCTCTACGCCTACGCCGAGGCGAGCGTGCCGATGCTCACCGTCATCCTGCGCAAGGCGTTCGGCGGCGCGTACGTCGTCATGTGCTCAAAGCACCTCGGCGGCGACCTGAACCTCGCCTGGCCCACCGCGGAGATCGCGGTCATGGGGGCGGACGGCGCGGTCAACATCCTCTTCCGGCGGGAGATCGAGGGGGCCGCTCCCGGGGAGGGCGACGCCGTGCGCGCGCGTCTCAGCGGCGAGTACTCCCGCGAGTTCCTCAACCCGTACCTCGCCGCCGAGCGCGGGTACATCGAC
>JAKAVH010000206.1 GCA_021827545.1 Thermoplasmata archaeon | reverse complement strand
GCCGCGGACCGCGTCGCGGTCCTCTATCTCGGCCAGCTGATCGAGCTGGGTTCCGTCGGCGACGTCCTCGGTCGTCCGGTGCACCCGTACTCGAAGGCGTTGCTCGCCGCGGTCCCGGTGCCCGATGTCCGCCGGCGGCGAACGCGCTACCGCATTCAGGGCGAGGTCCCGACGCTGATCAATCCCCGGCCGGGCTGCCGGTTCGCTCCCCGATGTCCGTTCGTCCAGGACCGGTGTCGGTCCGAGGACCCGGCCCTGCGCCCGGTCGAAGGGTACCCCGGACGCGTGGTGGCCTGCCATCGCGCGGAGGAGGTCGGCCCGATCCCGGCGGAAACCCTCCTCACCGGTCCGGAGCCGGGCGCCGGGACGACCCTGCCCCTTCCGCGGGCGTGATCCGGGCGTCGAGGGCGAGGAGCCCCCGACGGGGAGGGTCGATCGGTTCAGCTCGCCCACTGCGTGTTGAAGTAGAACGCGAACGGCTCCGCGCTCGCCATCGGGTTCTGGATCACCCCGTTCAGGTAGACGCTCGAGACCGCGACCGAGGTCGGAACGATCAGCCATGCGTTGGTGTAGTTGTTGTACATCATGCTGGTCATCTCGGAGTAGTACTTCGTCAGCAGCGTCGAGTTCGAGGTGCTGGCCGCCTCGATCACGAGGTTGTCCATCGTGGAGTTCGCGTAGCCGGACATGCACATGTTCGCGCTGCCGTAGCTGATCGCGTCATTCTGGGTCCAGTCGTCGGGGCTGATGTAGTCCGACGTGTAGAACTCCTGCCCCATGTAGAACGGTCCGCTGTTCAGGTTGGTCGAGCTGACGCACGCCCCGTTCGCGTTGAGGTTCTGTTCCGAGAGCAGCGTCGAGAGGTCGATACCGACCGGGTTGATCGTGATCCCGATCGCCTTGAGGTCGGTCTGGATGATGCTCGCCGCGTCCGACCAGTCCTTGCCGGGAGTCTGGTACTCGTAGGTGATCACCTGGTTCACGCAGGCGCTGTTCGCGCACGGCGAGTTCGCGATCTCCTGTTGCGCCAGGGTCAGGTTGTACTGGTAGGGGTTGAGGTTCTGGGGGTTGTAGTACGGATAGGACGGTGGGACCGGCCCGACCCACTGACTGCCGTAACCTCCGAACGCGGTGTTGATGATTGCCTGGTAGTCGATCGCGTGAACGATGGCCTCCCGCACGCTCAGGTTGTTGAACGGGAAGACCGACTGGTTCATGAACACCCACCACGAGCCGCTCGTGGCCCCGTAAATGGTCGGGAGGAAGTCGACCTTGATGCAGGGGTTGCCGGTGATCTGGTCCACGGTGGACGGCCCCGTGTAGGCGAACGAGGCGCTCGCGGCCACTCCGGTCTTGAGGTCGTTGATCGTCACCGAGTCCGAGGTCTGGAAGACGACGTCGATGGTGGTGTTGGCCGGCTGGATGTTGTTGTTCCAGGGTTCGGCCAAGGCCGCCGACGCCGCCCAGTAGTGGGTGGTGGGGGTCAGGGTGTACCCTCCGCCACCGATGGGGTTCCAGTTCGAGAGCACGTACGGCCCGGTGCCCATCGTGTTCGAGTCGAGATAGGCGTTCTCCGCGCCGGGGACGACGCCCCCGTTCGTCTGCACGACCGCGGGGTCGACCGCGTAGGAGTTCGGTGCGGAGATCGACGCGAGGAGGTAGGCGTAGGGGACGGTGAAGGGAACGCTGTCGAGGTATCCGAAGCCGAGGTTCAGCTCGATCAGGTACGGGTTGAGGACCTGGAACGACTGGTTCGTCGCGTCCATGACCGCGATCTCGGAGGCGCTCGGTGTGAAGAAATTGGTCGTGTTCAGGAACGCGGAGAGATTCGTCTGCTCGTTCGCGATCTGGGTCGAGTTCCCGTAGTACCAGAGGCCCGGGTACCAGAAGTTCTGGGAGAGGATGAACTGCGGACCCTGGTTCATCAAGAGGCTACGGTAGAAGCTGAACCACTGGACGTAGGCGTTGTACGGGTCCCCGTTCGAGAACGTGGCGCCGTGGCGCAGCGTGAAGTTCCAGTGCATCCCGTCCGGGGAGATCGTCCAGTTGCTCGCGAGGACCCCGGAGAACTGTGTGGAGCTCGAGCCGTTGTAGTTGACGAGGCCCTGGTAGACCTGCTGGACGGCGGCCCAGCCGGGCGTCGAAAAGGTCGTGTCCGGGTCGAGATGGCCCGGGATCTCCGCCTGATCGATGCGCAGCGGATTGGTGCTCTTGAGCGGCGTGTTGCACGTGGCGGTGGACGTACCGGTGTTCCGGGTAAGGTAGAGCCCGAGGCCCGCGGCGACGAGCACGACCACGATGACCACGACGATCACGTTTCGTATCTTCGGATCCATGAGAAAGCCCCGCGTCGGCCCCACGCAGGAGTTCCTCGTTCATAAACCCCGCGAAAACGACAATAAGGCCCGACGCGGGCCCCGGCGCGACAACATCTAAACCGTGCCCGGAATCCGTCCCGGGGGGTTGACCATGGACCACACGATGCTGATCAACGGAGAATGGGTCGCGGCGGCCGGAGAAGCGTCGATGTCGGTCGTGAGCCCGATCGATCGGTCCCTGTTAGGGGCGGTCCCGAGATCGACCCGCGAGGACGTGCGCCGGGCGATCGATGCCGCCCGAGAGGCGTTCGACCACGGCCCCTGGCCGCGCCTGCCGCCGCGGGCCCGAAGCGACGTGTTCCTGAAGGCGGCCCAGCTGCTCCAGGAGCGGCTCGCCACGGTCGCGGAGCTCGAGAGCCGCAACCAAGGGAAGACGATCAAGCAGGCGGCCGACGCCGACCTGCCGTTCTGCATCGACAACCTGAACTTCTACGCCGGGGCCGGGCGCACCCTCGAGGCCCGGAGCCCGGCCGAGTTCACCGGGGACGGCACGACGATCTTCCGACGGGAGCCGGTCGGGGTCGTCGCGTCGATCGCTCCGTGGAACTACCCGATCATGATGGCGATCTGGAAGATCGCCCCCGCGCTCGTGGTCGGGAACACGGTCGTGCTGAAGCCCGCCAGCTACACGCCGCTCACGAGCCTCGAGCTCGGCCGGGTCTTCCAGGACGCCGGACTCCCCGCCGGCGCCCTCAACATCGTCACCGGCCCCGGGGCGGAGGTCGGCGACGAGCTCTCCCGTCACCCGAAGGTCGATATGGTCTCCCTCACGGGCGACACGGCGACCGGCCGCAAGATCATGGAGGCTGCGAGCCGGACCGTGAAGCGGGTTCAGCTCGAGCTGGGCGGTAAGGCGCCGTTCGTCGTATTCGCCGACGCCGACCTCGGGGCGGCCGTCGAGGGGGCCCTGGTCGGCGGGTTCGTGAACGGCGGGCAGGACTGCACCGCGGCGACCCGTCTCATCGTCCACGAGAGCGTCCGTGCCCGGTTCGTCGAGCGGCTGCTCGAGCGCATCCGGACGGTCCGCATCGGGGATCCGCTCTCCCGCTCGACCGACCTCGGGCCGCTCGTGAGCCCGGTGCAGCAAAGGACCGTTCTCGACTTCGTGGAAAAGGGCACGCAGGAAGGCGCGAAGCTGAGGACGGGGGGGACCGACGCGCACGAACAGTTCCCGAACGGGGCGTTCGTCGTGCCGACGGTCTTCGACGCCGTGACGCCGGACATGACGATCGCCCAGCGGGAGATCTTCGGACCGGTGCTCGACGTGATCGCGTTCTCCACGTTCGACGAGGCGATCGAGATCGCGAACGGCGTCGACTACGGTCTCGCCGGGAGCGTCTGGACGAACGACGTCCGGACCGCCGTCAAGGCGGCGCACGCGCTCCGCTTCGGCGATGTCTGGGTCAACGACCACCTGCCGCTCGGCTCGGAGACCCCGCACGGCGGGTTCAAGCAGTCGGGGTTCGGAAAGGACCTCGGGACCGACTCCCTGGCCGACTACACCGTCGTGAAGAACATCTACATCGACCTCACGGGGCAGTCCCGCAAGGGCTGGCATTACACCGTGTACGGCGACCCCGCGTGATCGGGGGAGCGCGCGTGACGGAAGGGATTCCCGCCGGGGGCAAGGGGGCTCTCTACATCGGGGGCGCCTGGCGGCCGCCGTCGGGCGGAGAGTACGTCCGGGTCGTCGATCCCTCCACCGGCGAGACCCTGGGCGAGGCGCCGGTCGCCTCCGCGGACGAGGCCTCCGCGGCGGTCGACGCGGCGGCGGAGGCCGAGGAGCGTTGGGGGGCCACGCCGGGACACGATCGGGCCCGCCTCTTACGGGCGGTCGCCGATCGCCTGCTCGCCGACCGGGAGACGATGGCCCGCCTGATCGCATCGGAGGTCGGCAAGCCGATCGTCGACGCCCGCGTCGAGGTCGACCGGGCGGTGGGGGTCTACCGGTTCGCGGCCGAAGAGATCCGCCACCTCGGGGGCGAGAGCTTCCCGGCCGACGCCTACGAACGGCCGGCCGGCAACGAGTCGCGGTTCCTCTTCACCGTCCGCGACCCGATCGGCGTCGTGGTCGCGATCGGTCCGTTCAACTTCCCGCTGAACCTGCTCTCGCACAAGGTCGCGCCCGCGCTCGCCGCCGGGAACCCGGTGGTCGCGAAGCCCACGAGCGCGGCGCCGTTCACGGCGACCCGGCTCGCGGAGCACTTCGATGCGGTCGGGCTCCCCGCGGGCGTCCTCAACGTCGTCGTCGGTCCGGGCCGCTCCGTCGGGAACGCGCTGGTCGAGCATCCGCGCACTCGCCTCGTCACCTTCACCGGCTCGACGGAGGTCGGCAAGGGGATCGCCGAGCGGGCCGGCCGGAACGCGAAGCGCGTGATCCTCGAGATGGGCGGGATGGACCCGTTCGTCGTGCTCGCCGACGCCCCGCTCGAGGTCGTCGTCCCGGCCGCCGCGCGCGGGATCTTCTCCTACTCCGGCCAGGTCTGCACGGCGTCGAAACGGCTCCTCGTCGAGGAGTCGATCGCCGACCGGTTTGCCCGGGCGCTTGCCGACCGGGCCCGGTCGCTCCGGGTCGGCCCGGCGCTGGAGGAGTCGACCGAGGTCGGACCGCTGATCGACGCCGGGGCGGTGGACCGGATGGAGGAGCTTGTGGCCGACGCGCGCGCCCGGCACGCCGAGGTGCTCGCGGGGGGCGCCCGTCCGGCGGGCCCCTCC
>JAKAVH010000102.1 GCA_021827545.1 Thermoplasmata archaeon | reverse complement strand
GACGGTGTGGAGGACCTGTGCGAAGCGGCAGCTGCAGTTCTGGGGAATTGTCAGCGACAAGCTGGGAGGGCTGCCTCACACCGGCCCGGGCCCTCCGTCAGCCAGGCCAGCGAGCTGAGTCCTAACCATCATTTGACATGTCACCGGATCGGCATGAGAGGGCTTGCCCCCCCTTCACCGACGGCGCGCAGCTTGCAGCAAGCCCGTGTGGGCCCGGTGTTCCTGAAACTCCCGGACCGGCCAGAGGGTGGAAGAGCTACTTTGCACCGAGTTGCTCTTGGAGAAGGGACGTCATCTTGCCCATCATCTATCGAGCCAATTCCTGCTTCGCCTCCGGGGTAAGCTGTCCGAGTACTGTGTTGAGGCATTTGGGCATCATCGTGGTGACGAACTGAATGCGGTCTTCCGCAGACATGGCCGAGAACATCCGGTCCATCATCTTGTCCATCATCCGTGGGAGGTCTTCCGGTTTCATCATTCCCGTCATGACCGCCTCCATCATTTTCTTCACGGGTTCGCCGCGGGCTCGTTTCGTCTTCACGATCCACTCCAGATTGCTCGCTCCTTGACTCTACCAGTGTTCTCCGGATCGGTTCTACCGCGCTCGCCCTCTATGACGACAGCGCAGCTGATCCCTCGAAAACCAACAAACGACGCGAAACGACCCGCAGACTGGAACGAAGGTCCTCTCTCAGCGAGAGGGTCATGGAAGGCAACGTTCTCTCCGTTCGCGCCGAGCACGACGATCCAGTGGGGAAGCTCCTCATCGCCCACTAGTCGCGCATCGACGAGGAGAAGGGGTATCCAACCCCGGCCGATCCACGTCGCCACGTCCCCCATGGCGACAGGTCGCCGGACATCGGTGAGCCCTGCCTTTCGGCATCGGCGGATGAGGTTGTCGTGCAATGCCCGGGCCACGCCTCGGCCGGGTTCGCTCAGGGTGAGGCCGAGGCCCTCGAGGAGCTCGATGCTCTCAGGGCTCCCCTGTGTGCGCACTCGGAACCCTCGCCGATGAGCCGCCCAGGCGAGTCCCTGGCGGCTGGAGGCGTACGCCTCCACGAGATTGGCTTCGCGCCAGATGTCGATCTCCGCGTCGACCGTCATCTCTACACGGGGATTGAAGGAACGCATCGCCATGAGAAGGCAGGTGGGTCCACAGGTGAAATCGAAGCTCTGTCGGCGGAAAGGCACCCGAAGACGTCGGACCCCACTCGTGCCCTCCCTTTTCCCCGGTGACGCGGGTAGTTGCAATCTTGGAGCAGTCGGGCTCTTGAGCACCATTCGTTGTCTCCAATCTCAGTGGGTACTGCCCGATATCGGAGGGCCCGTGCGCGCATCCGCCGCGTAAAGCAATCGCATCGGAAACTCTCCGGCACCTTCCAACCGATCCTCGCGGGCGAAGGAGGAGAAGTGGCGGCGCCCCAATTGACGCGCATAGGCTCGCGAGAAAAAGTGCATGGTAACCCCGTGCGGGCGAAGGTCGAACGTATCGGAGCCCCTACGCCGTCCGCGACCATACCAGGAGTCGCTCGTGGAACGTACCGAGTAGAGGTGAAACCCGCCCGGGCGGAGCACTCGCGCCACCTCGGCAAAGAGACGTGCGTGATCCGCCTCGGTGAAGTCCATGTTGTAGAACATGTTGGAGTACACCACGTCGACACTGCGGCTCGGCAGCTGGGCCAGGTAGCGCAAGGCGTCGCTGCGGACGACGTCTATCGATCGACGAGCGTGCGTTCGCCGATGGACACGCGCCAGCGCCACTCCTCGGTCGGAAACGTCTACGCCGCGGACGTCAAATCCGCATCGCTGGAGGTAGGCGAGATCTCTGCCATACCCGACACCGAGCTCGACACATTTCCCCCGGCGGATCCCTCCCCGCCGAAGGACGTCACGAGCCCATCGGGCGAAGGCACTTCTCCCGCCGCCGAAGAACTCGGGATCCCCCCGATAGCTCTTGTTCCAGAAGGCGCGCTGGCTGGCGAGCCGAGACGACGACGTTCCATCCCTGGGGGCGGCTCTCGGCATGTCAGATCTGTTCCCACAGTCGAGTCAAGGACTTTAGTTCGTCACGCCCGGACCGTCTCATCTCCTCCCATTCGCTCACCACCTTCCGCCCCTTCGGGGTAAGGGAGTAGGCCCGGGGAAGGCCGGGGCCCCCGGGAGCTCGACGGACGAAACCCTCCTCCGCGAGTTCCCGAAGGGCCGGATAGATGGCGGCCGGGCCCGGAGTCCATTGTCCGTCAGTTCGTTGGGTTACCTCATTGATCAGCGCGAACCCCGTCTTGGGACCTTCTCCGAGCACTCGTAGGAGGAGGGGCCGGAGGAGTCCGGGAGGAAAGAACCGCACCCGGAAAGGACCGCAGCGGCACCGGGGGCCAAACTCGGAAACGTCCATCCGAGACGCGGCCCGCACTCAGTCCTTCTCGGAGACCCGTTCCTTGAGGATCCGCTCGACCCGCTGGGTCTCTGCCCGGAGGTCCTCGACGTAATCCTTCAGGTCCTCGCGATCGGTGTTTCTCAAGTAACTGCGCGATGCCCACGTCGCTCCCGCGGGCCCGCAGCACCCGCAACCTCCGCCCCGTCTCATCCCGTATCCCCAGCACCCGCACTGCTCGCACATCGTGGGCACCATATCACTAATGATATGGGTGGTATAATAGGTCTTGGTCAAGCCTCGTTGACGAGGCTCGGGTTTCTCGTGCATTCGTCTCCGACCCCAGCGCTTCGGTGAGCGGCAATCTAGCCTATAGGTCACGCCCCCACGGGTCGTGGCGACCACGGGGAAAGGTTCTGGGGGTGGGGGTTGGGTCACGAGAGGAAGATCGGGGTATCGGACCCAAACGACCCCGAGCGTGTCCTATCGTTCGGCGGACTCGGAAGAGTAGCCCGCGTCCGCCAAGACGCTCAGGAGTTTCGCGAGGCTCGATCCTTTGGGCAGCTCCAGTTGGGCTCGACCGTCCGAAACCGAGACGCGCACGCTCCGGCCTCCTTCGTGCTCGATCAACCCGGTCACCGCCACTCCGCAGGCTTCGCAGTCCATTCCCCCGACCTTGAGCTCCACGAGAGTTCCCGGCGTCTCGTCCGCCCGGAGCTTCTCCGCCACCTCCGCGACGGGCGTGCGGGAGGCGACCGAGGCTCGCGCCAGGGATTCTGCCACGACGGCTTTGAGGTAGGCCCGACAGCAGACCCCCGAAGGGTTCGTCGTGACGCACCACTTTCCCGTTCCCACCCGGGTGTAGCGCTCCACATCCTCGAGAGAATCGCAGCACCCCTTGTTCTCCACCTCGTCGAAGATCCGTTCCGCGTTCACGCCCAGGCAGTAGCAGATCGGTCGGGGCGTGTCGTGCTCCTTGAGTCCGAAGCGGCTCCGGACCTCCCGCGGATCCTTGGAGACGTACGTCGCCCGCACGTTGTCGTAGTAGAGCATCGGGCACTCGGCCGTCCAGCAGAACCAGAACCCGTCGCCGAGAGCGCTCCAGAATTCGGCCCGAAGGTGGGCGGTCACCGTCAGCGCGATCACCCTTCTTCCTTGACGTCCACAGACCGGGCAGGCCTTGCGAGGGTCCGTTCCGGGCGCCGGTTTCCCGACCCGGGCGAAGGAGAACCCGGACACGGTTCGGACGAGCTGGTCCGAAGATTCCGCGGTCGCCTTCATCGTGCTCCGGAGCGGGAGGAAGGAGAAGCGCTTATCGGGTGGGGTTCCCCCTTGCGCACCGGTGCCCGACAGCAAGCCTCCCGCGACGTTCATCGCCGACCTGCGGCCGTCCCGGGTGGCGACCATCGAGGCGACCGTCTCCGAGCTCGAGCCCGTGCGTGAGATCGAGACGCGGGCCGGTGGGAAGAAGAAGGTTCGAAACGGCAAGCTGAAGGACGCCACTGGAGAGATCTCGCTCGTTCTCTGGGGCAGCGAGGTCGACCTGGTGCAACCGAACGACCGAGTCCGCGTTATCGACGGCTGGGTGTCTGACTATCGCGGTCGTTCCCAGATCTCGCTGGGAAGAAGCGGCCGGCTCGAGAAGGTAGCCGCCGCCTCATCCCCCTGAGACGGTCTTGTGCGGTAGGCCCACGGACAGGGCGGAACTCGTCCGGTAGCGGAGGACACGGGCCGGGTGGGGACACGCACCGGGCGGTAGGTGGCTCGGCCTTCCCGTCGGCTATTCCGGGTGTCGCCCCGATCTCCTCGGCCGGGGGTTTCTCGCTAGGTGGGCCCGCACCCGTTCTCCGTCGTCCTTCCGGTAGCTCTCGACTCGGTGGAACTCGCTCTTCTCTCGACGCCGGTCCTCGTTCTCCCGGGTCTCCTCCTCCCACCGCTCCGCCCACTCGAGGTCGTCCCGGGCGACTCGGTGTAGGTGCTCGTTGTCGCGTCGGTTCGCGACGTTGGCGAGGAAGTTCAGCCGACGCGTGGCGGTCGCGTAGCCGTCGGTCCGGATCGTCGTCTCGAGTGCCCGGTGTCGTTCGTCCGGAGGGCAGCTCGCGCACCAGCCGTGGAGCCCGCCCTCCTCCAGGTGCCCCACGTGGCTCGACCACTTCTTCTCGTTCATGTTGCTCCTCACGCTGCCCCCACCGAGAGCAGCGCTCCCGACCACGGGTTCATCCTCCACCGGTCGTCCAGCGTGTCCCGAACTTCCGGGTTGCGCCGGAGCAAGAGGAGGATCCCGAGGACCGTGAACCCGGCCGCGCCGAGCAGGATCAGGCCGACCGTCGGGTCAATGACGACCTCGACCAGCGCGACGGTGTTCCAGAGGGCGTGGAGGACGATGCCGGCGGGAAGTCCCCACGGTCGGCCGCGCCAGGATAGGGTGGTGAGCGTCGTCGTCGTTACGTGGAGCGGCGGGTCGGTGGCCGCTCGGACGGCGATCAGGGCCACGAGGTGGGAGAGCGGCTCCCCCCACGCGGCGAGGAAGTAGAGCGCATTCTCGGTCGCCGCGAAGCCGATCCCGGCACCCGCGGCGGAGGCGTAGTTGGCCCCGGTGAGACCCGAGTCGAGGAACTTGAGCAGTTCCTCGGTCAGCGGCGCCACGAAGACGAGGACGACCGCGGCCGCGTAGAGGGGCTGGAGCGCGTTCTGGACCAGGCCCTCCACCAGGAGGGCGGCCAGGGCGACGA
>JAKAVH010000127.1 GCA_021827545.1 Thermoplasmata archaeon | reverse complement strand
GCGGCGCCTGGTCGGTAGGGTGGACCTACGAGAAGACCAACGCGAGCGGCGCGACCGTCGTGATCTCGGGAACTCCCTCGGGCAGCCTCAACGCGACCGGTGAGGTCTCGGTCGAAGGCACGGTCGTCGGCTCGATGCCGCTCCCGGGCGGGGTAGTCGTGCCGACGGTCCTCCTGTCGTTCTCGAGCGACCTCGAGGTGCTCGACGGGATGATCATCCTTCCGCGGGGCGCCGGCTTCTTCGACGGCGCAGTCCAGCCGTGGGACCAGTACCGGCTCGGCTTCGCCTCGCTCCAGATGCACCAGCTCGGCGTCCAGTACAACCCGGTCTCGGGCTCCTTCCGCCTTGTCGCGGCGACCGGCCTCTACGGAACGAGCGACACCTCGGTGTCGATGGGCGACCAGATGCGTGCCTCGGTCGGTGTCGGAATGACGCCCTCGGTCGTCAACTCGACCCCCGGGGTCACCGCCACCGAGGTCGCCGCAACCCCGGTGAGCGTCGCCGACGCCGAGACCGCGACGGCGTGCTTCAGCACCGGAGCCTCCTGCGGCGCGACCGCGCCGGCGTCGAGCGGTTCGGGGGACTTCACCTGGGTCTACCTCGCCATCGGGATCGCGGCGGTCCTCATCGTGGTCGCTGCCTCGGGATACCTGGTCCTGAGCCGGCGCCGGCCATAGCCCGGGGAGCGCCCCGAGATCGGCCGCGGGAATTCGCCGGGCAGCCCCGGACGAGACGGCTCCCCGGCGTACCGCGTTGGCCGCGGGTCCGTCCGCCTCACTTCCCGGGGGGAGGGTACGCACACGCGCTCGCGGGGGCCGGACAGGCGCTCGCGGCGACGGGGCGGGCGATTGCGCTCAGGAAGACCCCGTAGGGACTCGACGGGGGAAACTGGTTCCCGCTTCCGAGGTACAGCCCCGCAAGGGAGAAGTACGCACGGAACGCGGCCGCGCCCTGGCAGTTCGTCCCGCACCCGTCGCAGACCTCGGGGTTGCTCCCATCGGCCCGCGGATCGACCGTCATCTCGGCGATCTCGTGGCTGACCGCCTCCGCGTAGAGATCGGTCGGGTCCCCGAGGGCAAAGCCGGACCCGAGCAGGTTCACGAAGCTGTACGGGACGGTCGCGAGGCCGTGGTAGCCGAGCACGCCGACGCCCCCGGATTCCTTCGCGTCGCGATTCACCAGGCCGGGAGGATTGAGCACGAGGATCGCCGCGCCCGGTCCGAGGCGTTCCGCGATCACGAGCGCGTTGACCCACTGCTGGAGGTCGGCGTCGGAGTACTCCCCTCCGACCGTCGCCACCGTCCTCAAGGGAAGCGGGGGGCCCAGCGCGAGGGAGTTCGGACCGTACTGCGACGCGTAGGCCGAGATTGGAGGAAGGACGTGCCCAAGGTACGCCCGTACGACCGCACTGTCGGCGGCAGCGACGGTGGCCGGTGCACCGGCGCCGGTGAACGCGAGGTTCGCGAGATAGACGGTCCCCGAGAGCAGCGGCCCGGACACGCTCGCGGTCGGAGGGGTCGGGGCGCGGCCCAATGCCCGATCGCGGGTCGTCTTCCATCGACGAGTCACGCACACTCGCGCGCCCACCTTGCCCACCCTCGATCGGAATCCCCTGCCGTACCGGTGGCCGGTCGATAAGCTCTCGGTGCGATGGCGCGAGCACGGGCCGTCGCGCCTCCGAGCTCCCCGCGCCGAGGTTCCGCCGGTTTCCGCCCGAGCGGAGGAGCGACCCGGCGCCGGGAACGTCGGAGCGGGGATTATCTCGGGCTAAGGGCTGGGGACCCCGCGAAGGGCATCGACGTGGGAGCGAGCTCCGGCGTCCATCCGCGGGTTCCGTCCGGCCACGACGGCTGCGCCCAAGTCCCGGGGGATCCGCTGGTCCGATTCGAGCTCTCCCGCCTCGATCTCTCCCGGTCGGAGCGGCTCATCTACCGTCTTTTCGAGGAGAGCCGGGCACGATGGCGCGCGCTCGAGACCGACCCGGGGAGCCAGATCCTCTTTCGGCAAGAGGGCACGGACCATTTCCGTAGCGTGGTCTGGGTTAACCCGAGCCGCCTGACCTCGGCGATCGATGTCCGCCGACGGTCTCCCGAAGCGATGATCTCCCACGGCCACCAGCTGCGCGGCGACGAGGTCAACTGCGCGATCCACCGGTACCGGGTCTCGGGAGAGGGAACGTCGGGACAGCTCCGGGAACGGGTCGAGCTGCGGTCGACGAGCCGCGTCGCGACCTTCTACCGAAAGCGGACCGAGCGCGACGCGATCCGCGCGGCGGAAGCGCGCCTCGACGAGCTCCTTCGGGAGTTCCGCGGGGCGTGAGCCGGCCCTACCAGCGGGCCGGACGCGGGCGGCGACCGCCCGAAGGCGCCGGTGCCCCGGACGAGGGCCGCCGCCGGGCGTTTCGGGGGCCGCCGCCCCGGCGATCGCCGCGGCCGAACCGGCCCCGCATGCGGTCGCCCCGGCCCATCGGTTCGGCCAGGCGGGGCGGCGGTGCCTGACGGTAGTCAAACCCCGGCAACGTCGATCGGGGGACCGAGAAGCCGAGCAGACGCTCGATGCCTGCGAAATCGGCCGCCTCTTCGGGCGCCAGGAGCGTGTACGCATCGCCGCGGCGCTGGGCCCGCGCGGTCCGTCCGACCCGATGGATGTACGCCTCGGGTTCGTGCGGCACATCGAAGTTCACGACGTGGGAGACTCCCTCTACATCGATCCCCCGCGCGGCGATGTCGGTCGCGACCAGCACGCGATGCTCCCCTCCCCGGAACCCTTCGAGCGCGCGCTGCCGCTGGCTCTGGCTCCGGTTCCCGTGGATGACCCCGGCCGACAGCCCCCAGTGGCCGAGCTGGCGGGCCAGTCGGTCGGCACGATGCTTCGTGCGGGTGAAGACGAGCACGCTCGTCATCGTCTCGTCGGCGAGGAGCTCGCGGAGCAGGAGGGCCTTGAGGTGGCCGGCCACCGGCAACGCGAGGTGCGAGACTCCGACGGCGGCCACGACCTTCGGGTCGACGTGGACCATCCGCGGGTCGCGCAGGAAATCCCGCGAGAGACGGACGACCTCGGGCGGCATCGTCGCGGAGAACAGCATCGTCTGCCGGTGGGTCGGCAAGGTGGCGAGGATGCGCCGCACATCGGGGAGGAAGCCCATGTCGAGCATCCGGTCGGCCTCGTCGAGGACCAGGATCCGCAGCTCCCGGAAATCGACGTATCCCCGTTCCATGTGGTCGAGCAGGCGCCCCGGCGTAGCGACGATGATCTCGGTCCCCCCGCGCAGCGCGCGGACCTGGGGCTCCATCCCGACCCCCCCGTAGACGGCGGCGCCGCGGACCCGGGTGTACCGACCGAGCTTTCCCAAGAACTGCTCGGCCTGCACCGCAAGCTCGCGCGTCGGGGTGAGGACCAACGCGTGGATCCGGCCGGGCGGCATATCGAGCGTGCGCTCCAGGATCGGCAGCAGGAACGCGGCGGTCTTTCCGGTACCGGTCTGCGCCGTCGCGACGACGTCCCGGCCGAGGACCGCTTCGGGGATCGCCCGGCTCTGGATCGGGGTCGCGGAGTGGTAACCCATCTCCCGAGCGCCTCGGCGGAGTTCCGGACGCAGCGGGAGCTCCTCGATGGGAACGTTCGTCGACTCGGGAGCGTCCCGAGACTGCTCGGTGTCGGACGTGGGCACGGGCTCTGCCCCCTCGACGGCAGATAACGCTTCGGTGTCCCCCACCCCATCGGCCGGTCGACTCGCGTTGACCGAATCCTTACCCGATGGGCGGGGCGGCGCCCCCCCCCGAGGCGTCTCAGGGTGTCGCTCCACGCCAAGATCGGGATCGTCTTCCTTGGGTTCCTGCTCGCCCTCGAGCCCGATCCCGGCCCGGTGCCGACCGACGCGCACGTCGCGTTGGGGATCGGGACCCGCTGGCGCTGGCCTACCGGAACCTCTCGTGCCCCCAGGACGACGCCACCGGCGCGGTTCGAGCGCGTCGCGTCGGCCTCGGCAAGCCTTGCGCTCCCGGCCGCGCTCGTCGGACGGGCCGTCCAATCCGAGGTCGGGAGCTCCGCATCCGTGCGGCCCGGGCGATCCCGTTGGGACCTGCGGACCGTCTTCCTGTCGTGCTGGGGGTCGCGATCATGACCCAATCGGCGGCGGTCGCCATCGCCTTCGACATGGGGGAGAACCGGGAGTTCGAGCCGGAGACCACCCCCGGGGGAGATCCCGCGGCCGGCCCCGCGTCGTTCCGAGGGCTCGATAGCTCCTCCCACGGGCCGCCCCCGCGGCTCGCGATCCGCCCGTGTCCGCGGGTCCGCTCCGGCCGCTCGACCGCCCGACCTCACGGCGGTGCCGCTCCGAAACGCCTTCTAGGGGAGTTCCTTGTCCGTCGGAACTTGGCGGAGATCGGAGGAGCACCATGACCGAGGGACGGAAGGTGGGGATCCTGGGAAGCGGGACGGTCGCGCAGCGCCTGGGCCGCGGGTTCGCCGAGCATCGGTTCGACGTGATGCTCGGGACCCGGGACCCGAAGAAGCTCGAAGAGTGGAAGGCCGCGTCGCACGGAAAGGTATCGGTCGGGAGCTTCGCCGCGGCCGCCGCCCATGGAGAGATCGTGGTCCTCGCGACGGCCGGCAGCGGGACCGAAGCCGCGCTCGACCTCGCGGGCCCAGAGCACTTCATCGGCAAGCTCGTGCTCGACGCGTCGAACCCTCTCGACTTCTCGCACGGAATGCCGCCCGGCCTCCTCTACGGAACGTCCGACTCCCTCGGCGAGCGGGTGCAGCGCAAGCTCTCCCACGCTCGGGTCGTGAAGTGTTTCAACACCGTCAGCCACGCCCAGATGGTCGACCCCCACTTTCGGGAGGGGATCCCGTTGATGATGATCTGCGGGGACGATCCCGGAGCGAAGGCCGAGACCGAGAAGATCCTCCGGGAGCTCGGCTGGCCGGGCGCGCTCGACGTCGGCGGCATCGACGCCGCCCGGTGGCTCGAGGCCCTCGTCCCGCTCTGGGTCCGGGTCGGGGGGCGGCTCGAGACCTACGAACACGCGTTCCGCGCGGTCCGCTAGAGGGCTTCCCGACGCGCGTGGCGGCCGAGCCCCTCTCGAGGTCCGACGCCGTGGCGCGATTCCCGGAACCGATGGACGCGGAGGAGGAGACGAG
>JAKAVH010000034.1 GCA_021827545.1 Thermoplasmata archaeon | reverse complement strand
TCGACGTGCGCCTCCGCCGGGCGGACGTCTATCCCGTACTCGAAGTGAGGAACCCGCTGCACGGGACCGCGTACGAGGTGCTCCTGCCCGAGTACCCCGCGACCGGAGCTGCACTGTGCACCTGCACCGACTTCGCGCGGCGCGGGCTCGGGACCTGCAAGCACATCGAGGCGGCGCTCCGCTGGGTCGCCGACCACCCGGTGACGGACATCCCCCGCGGAGGCGGGCGACCAACCCCGGTCGGAAACCGTGTCTGGAAGGAGATCGACCGGCGCCTTCGGGAGCTCCCGCGGGCTCCCGGGCCGGCCAGCCTGCGACTCCGCCGGCCGGGAGCCGCGCTCTACGAACGGGCCGGCGTCTTTGGCTGAACTACGAAGGGCCCGACACCGGGCGTACCGCCCGGCGGGTCCGGAAGAGGTTGCGACCGAGGGCGGGTCCTACTCCCGACCTTAGGTCGACATCCACGGAGCGCCCTTCAGCGCCCGGATCTTGTAGTACTCGGGGTCGACGATGACCTCGCCGTTGATCCCCATCGTCTCGATCGTCTTGAGGGTCGCGCCGACCGACTTCTTCGCAGCCTGCCAGTCGGGGATCGGGATCGAGAACTTCTTCTCGACCTCGGTCCGGTAGATCGGGCCCGAGTTGTACGAGCAGAAGGGGATGATCCGCCCGTCCGGGACCGCGTAGTGGATGTCGCAGCGCATCAGGCGCTGGATATCGTAGTCGTACGCGTCCTGGAAGTGCATGTTGCCGATGTAGAGCGTGCGCCACGTGAACTTCGCGAGCGCCTCCTTGTTCCCCTCGGTGAAGATCGCCGCGATGACCCGAACGCTGTTCTTCTCGTTCAGCCCCTCCGGGGCCCGGGAGAAGTCGAAGTACTTCGCGACATCGTGGAGCAGCCGGGCGCCCGCGACCGCGGAGCGTACCCGCGCAAACCGCGCGTCCCGGTACTTCTCGATCATCGACTCGACGTTCTCGAAGAAGCCGTCGACGTCCATGAACCGGGGCAGCGGCGTGATCTTCTGCCCGTCCTTGGAGACGAACGCGAAGGTCGCGCACCCACAGCCCGGGTGGGTCGTCAGGGTCATCTTCTCTTCCCCGTGGATGATCGAGACCAGCTCGGAGATCGGGGCGACGGACGGCACCGGGAAGAAGTCCGACTTCTCGAACGGACCTTCCGTGCAGAGGATGCGGACGAGGTCCGACTGCGTGAACCGCATCTGGAAGCGATCCTTGTCCGGAATGCGCGCCGTCAGGGCAACGGGCTGGAAGTTGACGCCGCGGACGACGTCGATGTTGTCGATCGCGAACTTCACCGTCGGCCAGATCTCCTTCTCGTTGAACCCGCCGACTAGGGTCGGGACGAGCACGACCGAGAGCGGCTTGTCCGGCTTCCCCGCCGCGAGCTCCGCGGCCGAAGAGTGCGTCTCCCGGGCCGCCTGGATCGCCTTCTGCTTCACCTTGAGCAGCGGAACGCCCCGGACCTTTCGGTAGATCTCGTCGTCCAGTCCATCGAACTGAAGGTACAGAGTGTGGAGCCCCGCGTCCCGGCAGGCCTGGGCGAAGCCGGGCTCGTTGGCGACCCGGATCCCGTTCGTCGCGACCTGGACCTGCTTGAAGCCGAGGTCCCGGGCCATGGAGACCGCGTCGACGAAGAGCGGGCTCAGGGTCGGCTCGCCCCCCGAGAACTGCACCGCGACCGTCCCGACCGGCTTCTGCTCGCGGAGCGACTTCAGCATGAAGTGGATCTGCTCCCGGGTCGGCTCGAAAACGTATCCGGCGGCGTTGGCGTTCGCGAAACAGACCGGGCACTTCAGATTGCACCGGTTCGTGAGATCGACCAGGGCGAGCCCCGTGTGGGACTTGTGGTGGCTGCACATCCCGCAGGTCGTCGGGCAGCCACGGAACTTGTCGTAGTACGGGTTCTCGTACCCGACCCCGTCGTGGGCGTAGACTTCCATCCGCAGGTAGAAGTCGACGTCGTTCGAGATGATGTCCCAGAAGTAACCGTGGGCCCGGCAGGTCTTCTCCATGATGACCCGACCGTCCTTTTCCCGGACGATCGCGGGGATGACCTTGATGCATTCGGGGCAGACCGAGGCCGTCTTCCTGGGCAGACCCCGGGGGGCCTGGAACTCCTTCATTACGCGCGCCGGCATCCTTCTGACCTCTCCTTCGGACCCTCGTGTTCGCGCGGGTCTACCTCGCCCACCATTTACGGGATACATAATCCATCTGTCGTCGGGGCCGCGACAAATCCCGCTCCCCATGAGGGAGACTCGCACGGTCGCTCTCGCTACAAAATCCCTCGACCCGCGGGGACGTCCCCCTACGCGCGTGCGTAGAGGCCGGTCGGGGGCCGATGGGGACGACTCCTTATCCCGCGGCCGGCCTCCAGTTCCGGGGCCATGCCGAAGTCACGCTCCCGCCGGCCGGCGCCCTCGCGGAGGAACCGCTCGCGACGCCGCGGAGCCCTGAGGCCGCCGGCCCACTTCGTCGGACGCGACGCTTCGCCAGTGCTCGAACGGTACCCTCCGAAGGACCCCCAGCTGGCGCCCCGGGCGCCGCGGCCGGTCGTGGTGGCCGCCCCTTCACCCGTGGGGTCGGAGGCCGTGCATCCCTCGACCCCGGCTGCGACCACCCCCGAGCCGTCCTCGGAGCCCGCCGGGCCCCCGCCGGTCCCGCTGATCACGCTCGACCGCGGGTTCGATCTGGACGAGTTCGCTTCGTTGCTCGGAGAGACCTCGATCCGCGTGACCGTCCCCCGCGCCGACCTCCCTGAGGTCCTGCGTCGCGTGACCGACTTCATGGGCTTCGGGATCTACGTGTACGCGATCTCCGTCCGCCCCTCGTCGGCGGAACTGCTGAAGAGCTTCGTCGTGGAGCTCCAGCGCGTCGACTACTCTGCGGAGAAAGGGGCCTGGCTCCCGTTCGTGGAGAAGGGTGTCGGGAGTTCTCCGTACGAGGCGGGAGATCGGCCCGGTTGAGCGGTCACTCGCATCGCGCGCGTCCGGTCGGGAGTGGCGGTAGTGCCACCTGCTGGCTCTCCCTGGAAGTACCCTACCTTCGAGCAACGCCCGGATTATATTCGCCCGGGCGAAGGTGGACCGAAGGACCATGATCCGCATCGGAATCATCCTCGGCAGCACGAGACCCGGTCGACTGGGCGAGCAGGTCGCGCGATGGACGTACGAGCACGCGATCGCCCGGAAGGACGCCGAGTTCGAGCTCGTCGACCTCAAGGATTTCGCGCTTCCCCACCTGGACGAGACGAACCTGCCCTCGTCGGGACGGTATACGCAGCCCCACACCCGAGCCTGGTCGGAGAAGATCGCGTCGTTCGACGGCTTCGTCTTTGTTACACCGGAGTACAACCACAGCACCTCGGGCGCGCTCAAGAACGCGATCGACTTCCTCTATCGGGAGTGGAACAACAAGGCCGCGGGGTTCGTGAGCTACGGGAGCGCGGGCGGCATTCGGGCGGTCGAGCACCTGCGCCTTATCATGGCCGAGCTTCAGGTCGCGGACGTCCGCGCGCAGGTCTCGTTCTCGCTCTTCACCGAGTTCGAGAGCTTCCAGAAGTTCCGGCCGGAGGCCTCCAAGGTGGCCGCTCTCGGGACGATGCTCGATCAGCTCGTTGCCTGGAGTAGGGCCCTTCAGACCGTTCGCACACCGTTGACCCCACTCGCCCCGTAGGCAGCGACGCGTCGGCCACCGCACCCCGCGATCGGGCACGATCGACGGGTCGACCCCGAAGGCGGACGTCGCAGGGGGGGAAAGCCGGTGGAGGCCCGCCGCTACGCACTCGCCCACCTCAGACGGCCCCGGAACCCCGAGGGGAGCCCGGGACCGGCCCACGCGTCCGATTGGCGCCGGGCCGTCTCCCCCGGACCCGTTCCCTTGGCGGGTCGAACCCATCCCGTCCCCTTAGCGTCGCGGGGAGAGCGCCCGTCGGGCCAGCAGCGTCGCGATGAAGAACATCGCGACCGCCCAGCCGAACAGGCCGAGGAGGTAGACCGCGGCATCGTACGGATAGTAGGCCGCGGCGCCGAGAAACAGGTTCTCCCGGAGGACGTCGACCGCGAGCGTGATCGGGTTGACGGAAGCGACGTTCTGGAACCAGGCGGGCATCGTCCCCCACGGGTAGAGCGCCGCCGACGTGAGCAGCACCGGTAGGTTGATCGCGTTCACGACCGCGAAGTAGGTCTGGGGCTGCTCGATGCTGAAGCCGATCGCGAGGAAGAGCGAGGCGAACATCGCGCTGAGCATGACGACCGCGAGGACGATCTCGGCGGCCCCCACGGCCGTCACCGAGGCCGTGACGTCGAGGCCGCTCAGCCCCGAGCGGCCGAGCAGGATCGACAGCCCGAGGACGAGGAAGGCGAGTCCGATCGGCTGAAGGCAGCCGGCGATGAGTCGCGAACCGAAGATCGAGGTCGCCGTCGCCGGCGACGCGGCGGTCCGCTTCAGTACCCCGAAGAGACGATCGAAGATCACGTTCGCCCCGATGAACAGCGTGGCGGTAACGGCGACGAACCCCGCCATCCCGGCCGAGAAGTAGGAGAAGTAGTTGGGGGCGCCCCGGTAGAGGAGGAGGAAGTAGCCCGGCGGGACGTGGCCCGCCCCGATGCTGTTGAGGTTGAACGCCTGGCCGAACAGGACGAGGTAGAGGATCGGCAGCAGGAGCGACGTCGCGATCGCCTGCGGGTTGCGCGCAAGCCGAAGCAGCTCCCGCCGGGTCAGCGCCGAGAGCTCCCGGATCATCGCCGCCCGCCTCGACCGAACGCCTGTTGGACCTGCCCGACCCGCACCGCCCGATCGGTCGCGGTCATCCCCTCGTCCTCGCGGAACTCGCGGCCGGTGAACTCGAGGAAGACCTCGTCGAGGCTGGGGCGCTTCAGCGAGACGCTCGCAAGGTCGATCCCGGAGCGGGCGCAGGCGTCGACCAGCAGGGGGATCAACGCCTCTCCCCGCGGCGCCTTGACCCGGTACGACCCGTCCTGCACGGCGACCGAGAGGACACCGGGCACTGCCCGGAGCACTCCCTCCATGATCGGGCTCGGCGTCACGGGCCGGACGGTGACGAGGTCAGCGCCCAGACGATCCTTGAGCTCGGACGGAGAACCCGTGGCCACCAGGTGACCGTGGTCGATGATCGCGATCCGGTCGCAGATCGTATCGGCCTCATCGAGGTAGTGCGTG
>JAKAVH010000069.1 GCA_021827545.1 Thermoplasmata archaeon | reverse complement strand
CGGGTACGGCCGGCCCCGGTGACGGTCGGGCTTCTCTCCGACCTCCTCGCCCTCGGCCGCGCGCCGGATCGGGTCGGGCCACTCCGCGCGGGGCTTCGACCAGATCCAGGTGATCATCGCGGCCTGCCGGCCCATGTCGTCGATGTAGTACTGCGTCGTGACCGGGACGCCCGAGGCCCGGAGGATCCGGGCGAAGGTGTCCCCGATGATGGCGTTGCGGACCCGGCCGATGTGGAACGGACCCGTCGGGTTCGCGCTCGTGTGCTCCACGCAGGCGGTCTCGGGAAGCGCGGGTCCGGACCCGTAGCGCCCGCCGTGGGCGAGAACGAGGTCGAGCGTCTCCTGGGTGAGTCGCGCGGAGTCGGCAACGAAATTGACGTACGCCCCCGTCGCCACCACCGAAGAAAGGATCGGCGAAGGGGGAAAGTGGGCGGCGAGCTCCGCCGCGAGCGAGTTCGCGGGACGGCCGGCAACCTGGGCGAGCCGATGCAGGGGGAGGGCGAGGTCCCCCTGCGGGCCGCCGTCCAGCGCGAGCTGGGCGCGGACGGTCTCCGCCGGCAGCGCCACCCCGACTTCCGTCGCCGCGGCGACCAAGCCGGCGACGACGACCTTTACGATCGGATCCCATGGATCGGTCGGTCCGGAAGGGAGCGCTTCGCTTCGATCCATGGGCCGCTCCGTCCGGGAACCGCTTTAGCGATGCGGTCGTCTTAAGGGTTGAGAATGGCGTCGCTCCTCCTTGTCCGCTACGGCGAGCTCGCGCTGAAATCCCCCCCCGTCCGCCGCGAGTTCGAGAGCATGCTCCGACGGAACATCCTCGAGCAGTTCGTCCGGGACGGCATCACCGGTCGGCTGCGCTCCGATCGGGGTCACCTGTACGTGGAGGTCGACGATCCCGAGACGGCTCTCCGGGCGCTCCGCCGGGTCTTCGGGATCACGTCGGTGAGCGAGGTCCACGAGGTCGAGACCGAACCGGCCCGTATCCGTGACCGCCTGCAGGAGCTCGCCGAGCCGCGGCTAGTCTCGGGGAGCCGGTTCGCGGTCCGGGCGCGGCGGACCGGCCAGCACGGGTTCACGAGCCAGGAACTCGCGCGCGACCTCGGCGCGGACCTGCTCGCCCGGTTCGCCGACCGCCGGCTCTCGGTCGATCTCGACGATCCGGACGTCGAGCTCTTTGTGGAGGTCCGCGGTCCCCGGACCTACCTCTACTTCGACCGCGCCGAGGGACCCGGCGGCCTTCCGCTGGGGGTCGCCGGCCGCTTGGTCGCGCTCGTCGACGGGCCGCGCGGCGCGCTGGGAGCCTACCTGATGATGAAGCGGGGATGTCGGGTCTCCCTCGTCGTGCCCCCATCCGGGGAATCCTATGCGCGCGAGACGCTCGCCCGGTTCGATCCGAGGCTCCGCATCGCCCCCGCTTCGCCCGACCCGGCCGCATGGGCGGGGGCGCTCGGCGAAGTCGCGGAGGCCGCGCATGCGGACGGCATCGTGCTGCCGATCCCCGTCGAGGAGTACCCGACCGAGCGGGCGCGCTGGGCCGACCGCGTCGTCTTCTCTCCGACCGTCGGGCTGACCGATGCCGAGGTGACCGAACGATGGCAGAACGTGACGGCGCTCGCCGCGTGACCCAGCGGCAGCTCGACGCGGGAGGGCCGGTTCCTCCGGCGGCCGAGACAGCCCCGCAGGAGCCGACGATCTCGCCCTCGGAGGCCGTCGCGTTACAGCGAGCGGAGGCTCCGCCGATCCCGCGGGTGTCCTCCGGCGACTCGCTCCTCGAGCGGCAGGGACGCTGGCTGAGGGAGCGGGTCCGGTTCGAACAGGCGCAGTCTTCACCCGAGCCGGAAGGTCAAGGGTCAAAATAGGGGAGGTCCCTCGGGCGGTATGTGACGAGCGACCCCCCACCCGTGCTTTCCCAGCTCGTGGACGCCCTCCTCCCCGGGGTTCCCGCAAGCCCGGAAGGGGCGGCCTACCCGGCGGGTACGGCCATCGGGGTCGACCGGACCGTCCAGGAGATCGCGGAGGGTCTCCCCGAGGGGCATCGCCGGGCGTTCGCGACGTTGCTGCGCGCGGTCGACAGTCCCTGGTTGAACCTGGTCCTTTCGGGCCGCCCCGTCCGGTTCTCCCGCTTGAGCGCCGCGGAGCGGCAGCGGTACCTGCGGTCGATGGCCGAGAGCCGGCTCGCCGTGAAGCGCAAGGGGTTCCAGGCGGTCAAGCAGATCGCACTCGGAGCCTACTACTCCGAGCCGGTCCCGGGAGGGGGCCATCCGCTCTGGTCGCGCATCCATTACGCTCCCGCCGCCTCGGCCGGCGTCGCCCCGGACCCCCTGGCCGACGTGGGGCCAGTACGGCCCGATGGCGACCTCGAGGAGAGCGCCGACGTGTGCGTCATCGGCAGTGGGGCCGGGGGGTCGGTGATCGCGGCCCGACTCGCGGAGGCCGGCTTCCGGGTGGTCGTGCTGGAGGCGGGCGAGTGGTTCGACGCCCGGGCGTACCCGCGGGTGGAGCGCGAGGCCCACGACCGCCTCTATCTCGGGCGGGGGATCGTGCCGACGCGGGACGCCGCGTTCGGACTCCTTGCGGGGGAAGCCGTGGGGGGCGGGACCGCGGTCAACTGGATGGCGTGCCTTCCGCCGCTCCCGATCGCCCGGCGCGAATGGGCCCGCGAGGGAGGGATGGCCGGCATCGATGGCCCCGAGTTTGACCGCGCATACGCGACCGTCGTGGACCGGCTCGCGGTCTCGACGCGCGAGAGCGACGTGAACCCTTCCAATGACGCCCTGCGGCGCGGGAGTGCGGCTCTCGGGTACCGGGAAGGTGTCGACTGGAGGGTGATCCCACGGAACGCCCAGGGATGTCGCTCCCGTTGCGGCTCGTGCATGTTCGGATGCCCGTACGACGGTCGACGATCCACGACCGTCACGTACCTGGCGGACGCGTTGCGCGCCGGGACCCGGCTCTACGCCTCGACCCGTGCCGAACGGCTTCGGGTCGAGGGCGGCCGGGCCCGGGGCGTGGACGCGGTCTACGCGGCCGGCGGCCGCCGGCATCGGATCGTGGTGCGCAGCCGGGCCGTGGTCGTCGCGGCGGGGGGGCTGCAAACCCCCGCGCTGCTCCTCCGTTCCGGGGTCCGCGGTCCGGGGGTCGGCCGGGGACTGCGGCTCGATCCCACGACGGCGCTCGTCGGCGAGTTCGCCGGACCGGTACGGACCTGGGAGGGTCCCCTGCAGACGATCGCGGTCCACCGCTTCCAGCGATCCGACGCCGAGGAGCACGGTCCTTGGATCGAGGTCGCTCCGGCCCACCCAGGCCGCTCCGCGACCGCGGTCCCTTGGATCGGGGCGGAGGATCACCGACGGCTGATGGAACGCCTCGAACACGTCGCGACCCCGATCGTGCTGGTCCGGGATGTCGGCGAGGGACGCGTTTCGATCGATTCGGCGGGACGTCCGGTCTTCGACTACACGCTAACGACCCGGGATCGCCGGAACCTCCTCCGCGGCATGGTCGAGTCGGCGCGGATCCTGCGCGCTGCGGGCGCGACGCGTCTGCTCTCCCTGCAGACTCCCTACGTGGAGGTCGGCGAGGGGAAGGCGACGGTTACCGAGGCGGAATTCGACGCGTTCGTGGCCGGGGTCGAGCGCGCGGGCGTCCGGGAGCACGCGATCCCGCTGTACTCCGCGCACCCCATAGGCTCGGCGCGCGCGGGTACGGATCCAAGGAGCTCCACCGCCCGGCCCACCGGGGAGGTCCATGGGGTCGAGGGGCTGTGGATCGGCGACGGGAGCCTATTGCCGAGCGCTCCCGGCGCGAACCCGATGATGTCGATCCTCGCGGTCGCCGAGCGGACCGCGGTCCATCTTCGCGCCTCCCTCGGGGGCACCGGGCACTCTTAAGACCCCGAACGCATGGGCAGTCCCGAGGCAGACGGGCGATGCCGGTCTTTACCGTTCGAGGGTCGTTCTATGCTCGCCGCGGCTACTGGCAGGCGTTCTCGAAGACGCATGAGGCCGAGACCGGCGAGCTCGCCCGCGAGTGGGCGCTTTCCGAGATCGGGGGCTGCCATCACGTCAAGCGCTCCCGGATCCGGATCGAGTCGGTGAACGCAGCGGGCTCGACCTGATCCGCGGACGTCGCTCCTTCCGGGCGGCCAACCGTTTCCGGCCGTCATCGCGCCCCGGAACTTGTCGGCCCATCGGGCGGTGCCGGGCCGTCGATCGCGGCCGTGGAACGACCGTTCTCGGGGTCGCGCTCTCACCGCGTCCGGCGACGGCCAGGGGGGGCCGCCGCTACCTCCCGCAGCCTCGCCGCGATTTGGGAGTCGATGCCGGCCGCCTGAGGCGGCCCGGGGACTCGTTCACCCCCTCGGGCGAAGGGCTCGCAGAGACGGTCCGTCGAGGGCCGAACCGTTAAGACGCCCTCTCGGGTCGCCCTCGGACGATGGTAGCTCAACCCACTGGCGAGGCAGGGCCGATCCCCACGGAGGACCAGGTCCAAGAGGACCTGATCCGCCTCGATGCCTACCGCTCCCAGCTCAACGCCGCGCTCCAGCAGCATCAGCTCTTGCTCGCGTCGCGACAGGACCACGAGCGGGCTCGCGAGAGCTTGGAAGGTGTCGAGAGCGCGAGCGTCGGCGCCGAACTGCTGTTGCCCTTGGGGGCGGAGGCCTATGTCCGCGGCACCATCGACAAGTCGGGCCCAGTACTCCTCGGGGTCGGTTCCGGGGTCGTGGTCTCGATGGAGCGGCCGAAGGCGACCGAACTGCTGGCGCAGCGAGTCGGGCAGATTGATCAGGCGGTCAAGGACCTCGAGGGCCAGATCAACGCGCTCGACGACCGCATCCAGATCCTCTCGCGTCGTCTCGACGCGATCGCCCGGACGCGCGCGGGCGACGTCGATGTGGGCAGCACTTAAGGCGCGGCTCCGCGGCAGCACGTCGCCCGAGTCACCCGAAGCGGCGGCCGAGCCCGCGCTCGCCCCACCGAAGCCGGGCGGGCCGCAGTCCGTCGCCCCGCGGGCGCCGACCCCCTCTCCTACGGCGGCCGCCCGGGGCGAACCCGCTCCGACCCCCTCCGGGCGTTCGGAGGAGTCCGCCTTCACCGACGGACTCCTCGGCAAGCGGCTCAAAGAGGGAACGATCGACGACGTGCTCGACGAGCTCGAGATCGGCCTCCTCCAGTCGGACGTTGCGCTGCCGGTGATCGAGCGACTGCGACGCGACCTAAGGAAGGAGCTCGCGGGCCG
>JAKAVH010000195.1 GCA_021827545.1 Thermoplasmata archaeon | reverse complement strand
GGAAGGACCTGACGCGCGCCGAGCATCGTGAGCGTGAACGGTAGCCCCCAGGCGTTCACGTGGAACATCGGCACGACCTCGAGGACCGCCTCCGACTGGACGAGTTCGAGCCCGATCGCCTCGGACAGGGAGTGCAGGATCACCGAGCGATGCGAATAGAGGACCCCCTTCAGGTGGCCGGTGGTCCCGGACGTATAGCAGAGACCGGCCGCCGTGCGTTCGCCCAGTGCGGGAAGGTCGGGCGCCGGCGGGTGATCGGCGAGCACGCGCTCGAAGTCTTCGAAACCCTCCGGTACCGGTTTACCGGAAAAGGGGACCACGAGGATGCGCTCCGGATGAATGCGGTCCTTCAGCTTTTCCAGTAGAGGGAGAAGGACATCGTCGACAAGGATCCAGCGGTCGTGGGCATGATCGATCACATACGCGAGATGCTCGGGCGGCAGCCGAAGGTTGAGCGTGTGGAGGACCGTGCCCGCGAGCGGAACGCCGAGGTACGCCTCGAGATGGGTCGAGTGGTTCCACATCAGGGTTCCGATACGATCTCCGGGTCCGAGGCCGGAAGACCGGATCATGCTCACGAGGCGGCGGGCCCGCTGACCCACCTGCCCGTACGTGGTCGTGCGGACGCTCCGGTCCGGGGCGCGGGTCGCCACCGAAACGTTCGGGAACAGCTTCTCGGCGCGCTCGAGCACCGATCGCAGTGTCAGCGGAAAGTCATCCATCATCCGTCCCTCCATCTCCGCGCCCCCGCGGCGACACGATGACGTTCGCCGCTTCGGCCCGGGACCGGTTCCTTGGGCTTAAGGGTTCACGCGACGGCGTCTCGGGCCGCGAGGCTGCGGGACGACCGGCGTCGAGCTGGGGTCCGGGAGCCCCGCGGGATGGCGGGACGACGGCGCGCCTGCGGATCGTCCGTGGCGTGGGAGCGGCCATCGAAGTGCCGCCGGAGCCCGGCCGAGTCGGTCGGGCGCACCCGAGCGGTGATCCTCTTCCCCCGCGGTGCGACGCGCCTCAGGAGCGCGCCCTGAAGTCGAGCGAGATCGAATTCACGCAATGCCGGGTGTCCGCCGGCGTGAACCCCTCTCCCTCGAAGACGTGGCCGAGATGCGCGCCGCAGTGCGCACACTGGATCTCGATCCGGACGCCATCCGCATCGGGCAGACGCCGCACCGCCCCGGGGAGCTCCGCGTCGAAGCTCGGCCAGCCGCAGCCGGCATCGAACTTGTCTTCGGAACGGTACAAGGCCGTTCCGCAGCGTTTGCAGGCGTAGACGCCGGGGGCAACGTGGGCCTCGTACTCGCCCGAGAACGGCGGTTCCGTGCCCTTGCGAACGATGACCCGCTCCTCCTCGCGGGTCAGCTTGCGCCAGCCCTTGGCGTCGGCGTCGGTCACGGTCAGGGCACATCGACGGCCTTCTTTACTCTCCTCCACCATCGCCCTACCCGGGATCCGGCGCGGAAGGGGGGACTTCCCTGCCGGTGGCCCTTCATCCCCGGATCGCGCGCACCATCTTGATCGGCGGGACGCAACTGCCCCGTCCCGGCCCCGCCGCGAAGGTCGCTCGGCGACGTTTCGCGAGGAACGCTGCCCCCCCTCCCGGACGGCTGGTCCCGATCCCGCGCCGGCTCGAGCCCTGCCCTTGAGTGCCCCTTCCGCTCGATCGCGTCCTCGTAGCGAAGACGTACTTCGGGATCCGCGCCGGCCGAGCCGGCCCCGCATACCCTGCGCCGTGCGATGACCTCGCATGGGCTCGTCGGCTCCGCGCGTTTTAAGAGGGCAGGCGATTTGGATAAGATGTCCGCCCGTTCGTGGCGGAGGACGGCCATGACCGACGCAGCGTCTCGCTACCTTCGGATCGAGGTCCCCGAAGAACACCCCGAGAACCGGGTGAACGACTTCCGGGAGGTCCTGCACTCGTACACGCGGGATGAAGCGATGCTGGAAGCGCAGCGATGCCTCCAGTGCGCGCTTCCGTTCTGCGTGGAGGCGTGCCCGATCACCCAGGACTGCCGGGGCTACATCGGGCTGATCGCGAACGGCCAGTTCGACGAGGCGGCGCGCCTCACCCTCCGGGAGAACCCGCTCGCGACGTCGCTCTGCAAGGTCTGTTACCACTACTGTGAGGATGCGTGTGTGATGAAGGGCCGGGGCGTTCCGATCGCGATCCGGCACCTGAAGCGGGCCGCCCTCGACTTCGGGGACGCGAACCTCGAATACGTCCCGAGCGCGCCGCGCCACGAGCGCGTGGCCATCATCGGCGCGGGACCGGCGGGATTGATGGCTGCCTGGGAGCTCTGTCTGCGTGGCTACCCCGTGACGATCTTCGAGCGGCAGCGTGCGGTAGGAGGGCAGGCCGGTGCCATTCCTCACTACCGAATGCCGAACCATGAGCTGTTGATCGACCTCCAACGCTTCCGCCGCTTCGACCTCACGTTCGTCGAGGGCAAGGCCGCGGGCGTCGACTTCTCTCCCGAGCAGTTGCTCGCGGAGGGATACCGCGCGGTCTTCGTGGCCATCGGAGCATCGAAGGCCAGCTACCCCGGGATCCCGGGCGAACATCTTCCGGGGGTCCTACCCGCTCTCGAATTCCTGTATGATGTGAACCAAGGCCGTGCGGTCGTCCTCGGAAAGAAGATCGTGGTCGTCGGCGGCGGGGACGTCGCCGTCGACGCCGTCCGCACCGCCCGTCGGCTCTCCCCGGGCGCGACGGTTGCGATGGCGTACCGACGGACCCGTGGGGAATCTCCGGCCGGTGAGGAGGAGATCCGGGAAACGGAGCCGGAGGGGGTCGACTTCCACTGGCTGTTGTCGCCGCTCCAGATCGTCGGCACCGAGCACGTCGAAGGAATGGTCTTCCAACAGATGGAGCTCAGCGCGCCGGACGCTTCCGGACGCCGCGCCGTCCGGTCGATCGAGGGCGCCACGACGACGCTCGACTGCGACACCGTCATCATGGCGATCGGAGAGAAGGCCGACCTCACAGGGATCTCCCCCGAGCTCGGGCTCAAGATCGGTACCAAAGGGTGGCCCGAGGGTTCTCAGCCGGGGTATCGCACCGAGCGCGAGGGGGTCTTCGCGGCGGGTGGGCGTTCGGTCGTCCATGCGATGGCCGCCGGGACGAAGGCCGCCGAGGCGATCGACGCCTATCTCTCTCAGAAGTCAGGACGACCCGCGACCCCGAAGCCGGATCCGTTCGGTACGGGAGCGTCGCCGCCGCATCACCCCGAGGGATACTCCGCTCCGGTCTGGAAACCGTAAGACGTACTCGCCGCGCGTCCACGGAGCCCCCGCCGCTCCACCGGCCTCGTGGTTTCGGTCCTTCCGGCCGGCATGACCCCGCGGACCGCGACCCGCAACGCTCGGCACCCGTCGAAGGGCGGGTCCGGGCGGCACGCGCAAGGGCCGCCCGGACCCGGGACGCGGGCACCGAGGCGTCCTGCCGCGATCGATCCCCCCGGTCGGGAAGCTTCGGGCCGCGAGGTGAAGCGGGGTTTACGAATCCGCTTAACGGGGTGGTCGGACTCAGTGGACCATCCCCAGGGGGACGGACGGACATGGCAAGCACGATCGAGATGCCGAAGAGCTGGTGGGCCCGCAACGCGCACGGCCTGAAGACCGTCTTTCGCCTCTTGCTCGGGGTCGCCTGGCTGGTGAACGGGGTCCTCAAGTTCACCTCGGGCTATGTGGACAGCTTCCTGTCGGACGTGCAGAACTCCCAGGCGAGCGCTCCCTCCTGGCTTTCGGGATGGTACTCCTTTTGGGCGACGCAGGCGAGCTCGAACGCGTCGCTCATCGTCTACACCGTCGGCGCGCTCGAGATCGTTCTCGGTCTCGCGCTCCTGCTCGGCTTTGCCCGGAAGATCGCCTACTCGGGCGGCGCGGTGCTCAGCCTGCTCATTTGGGCGATCCCTGAAGGGTTCGGCGGACCGTACCAGGGCGGCTCCGGCGGGACGGACATCGGAACCGGTGTCGTCTACGCGATCGCGTTCCTCGGTCTCATCGTCATCAACGCGACCTACGGCCCGAGCCGCTGGAGCCTCGACCATCTGATCGAGCGCCTTTACCCTCGCTGGTCCCGGATCGCCGAGTTCGGGGGGCGGGCCGCGATCTCCGCTCCGACCGGGGGGCGCGTGCCGTCCCCGGCGAAGTGAGCCGGCCCCGTTCCGGGCTCCGCATCCTCCTCAACCGAGGAACGGTCGCCGCCAGTCGGTGGGCGGGACGAGGTTCTCCTTCACGTTCCGGGGCGACACCCAGCGCAGGAGGTTCACGATCGAGCCGGCCTTGTCGTTCGTGCCGGACCGGCGCGCCCCTCCGAACGGCTGGCGACCCACCACCGCGCCGGTCGGCTTGTCGTTGAGATAGAAATTGCCGGCGCTCCACCGCAGCCGCTCCTCGGCCAGCCGGAGCGCCTCCCGGTCGCTCGCGAAGATTGCCCCGGTGAGGGCGTACGGAGAGGTCGTGTCGCAGAGATCGAGCGTCGCGGCGTACTGGTCGTCCGGGTAGACGTAGACCGTGAGCACGGGACCGAAGATCTCCTCCTCCATCAGCTTGCCCCGCGGCGTCCGGGATCGGATCACGGTCGGGCGGACGAACCACCCCCGGGAGCGGTCGGTCTCCCCGCCGACGACGATCTCGTACTCCGTCGGATGATCGCGCGCGTAGGTGAGGTAGCCGTCGATCGTCGAGAACGCGGCCTCGTCGATCACCGCCCCGAGATAGTTCGACAGCTGGTCGACCGGCCCGAGCGGAAGGTGAGGGAGTTCGTCGGCGAGGGCCCGGGACACCGCCGGCCAGAGGCTCTCGGGGATGTAGGCGCGCGAGCACGCCGAGCACTTCTGACCCTGGTACTCGAACGCCCCCCGCACGAGCTGCACGACCGTCGAACGGACGTCCGCCGAAGGGTGGACAAAGACGAAGTCCTTGCCGCCGGTCTCCCCGACGATCCGGGGGAAGTTCCGGTACTGCTCGAGCTGGGCGCCGACGCGCTTCCACAGTTCGACCAGCGTGCGGTAGCTGCCCGTGAAGTGGATTCCCGCGAGGTCGGGGTGGTCGATCAGCGCTCCTGCGCGCGCGCTCGGGAACGGAACGAAGTTCACGACCCCGGCCGGGAGCCCCGCCTCGATCAGCACTCGGTAGATCTCGTAGTTCGCGAGAACGACCGCGCGAGAGGGTTTCCAGAGCGACACGTTCCCCACGATCGCCGGCGCGGTCGGCAGGTTGCCTCCGATCGAGTAGAAGTTGAAGGGGGGGATCGCGAG
>JAKAVH010000054.1 GCA_021827545.1 Thermoplasmata archaeon | reverse complement strand
GCAGTCCTTCAGGGCGATTATCTGCGCTCCGCGCGTCATCGTCGCGAACAGGTCCGACAGGCTCGGACGCACCACTCGGTACGGCGTTCCGAGCCAGTCGATCGAACCGCCGGGGGGAGAGCCCAGCTGGGAGGTCAGATCGATCAGTCCGACGTCGCCGAGCCGTATCGGTCCCCGAGCGAGGCGCACCAGCAACGAGGGGGCGCCGGTGTGCTTGAGCGCGGCCGAATCACCCTCCTGCCACACCTCTTCCGGCATGCGCCTATCGGACCGACGAGCAGGCACCTCTATTAGACGGTCCTCGACGGCCCCGGACGGCCGGGACCTCGTCGACGCGAGCCGGTGGTGAAGCTGCGCAGTTGCGTTCGGCCGGACCCCATACGGGACTTCGGGACGATCACTCGGTGGGTCGCACGGCCTCGGCCGGGGGCATGCGGGCCGCGCGGAGCGACGGGCCGGTGATCGCGACCATCGCGAGCCCGTACGCCACGGCAAGGAAGATCAGGAGGTTGAGCCAGGGGACCGTGAAGACCGTGATTCCTTCGGATGACGCTCCCGCGCTCTGGGTGAGGTCCCAGACGATGAGGAGGCCGAGCCCGGTTCCGATCGCGACCGCGAGCAGCGTGACGAACGAGTACTCGACAAAGAACGACTTCAGGACCATGCCCCGAGTGAATCCGTTCGCCCGGAGCATGCCAATCTCCCTGCGGCGCTCGACGACCGCACGCAGAGCGACGATCCCCATCCCGACGACGCCGACCGCGAGGCCGAGCCCGACGAAGATCTGAAGGAGACCGATCGCACCCTCCGTGGACGCGATCGAGGACGCGAGGAGGTCGCCGATGTTGACGACGGTGAGCCCATAGGAGAAGAACGCCGACTTCGTGAGCTGCGCCGCGCGCGTCGCGGAGGCGCCCGGCGTGAGCGTCAGGAAGAAACCTTTCACCTCCGAGGAAATCCCTAGAGCCGTCGCGGTCGGAGGGCTGGCAAAGACGCCCGTTAGGAGCGACTGCGACATGATCCCGATCACCTGAACAGTCGTGGTGTTGCCGGTGTTCGGGTTGGTCAACTCGATCGACTCACCCGGGGTCACGTTCGGGTTGCCGCTGGAGCCCCCGGTGAGGCTCGTGGAAGCGGCGGAGAAGCTCCCGTCCACGATCGCCACGCCGGGCTCGGTAGCGAGTTCGGCAAAGACCTGGGAGGCGCTGAGGCCTCCTTCGGTCGCCGTGAAGGAGTACTGATTGGTCGCGTAGAAGCTCGTGGAGGCGGACGCGTTGGCAGGGCCGGAGTAGACGTAATCGGGGTACGGGTTCCCAGCGTACCCGGGCACGGTGACGTAGACCCCCCCGTAGACCATCGGGACGACGTGAGAGAAGTACGGCGCGAGCGTCGAGTTGTTCTCGACCATCTCGGGAAGATCCGGGATCGGGGTCGAGGAGAACGCCGCGAAGGTGTATCCACCGGATTCCTTTTGAAGCGTGCTGCTCAGGCTCCCATCGACGCTCGCTCCGACCCCCGCGACCACGACCAGGACGAAGATCACTAGGGCGAAGATCGCGAGGCTGATCGTGGTGCGAGAAGCTCGCCGGCTGGGGTAGGAGAGCGCGACCATGGCCACCGGGGCCCGCTGACTCCGACCCCCGGCGAGCCTTAGGATCCCCTGGGCGAGGGCGGGGGCGTTGAAGGAGACGACGAGGAGCGCGCCCCCGACCATGATGATCCCGAGGACAAAGAGCGCGAAGATCCCGCCCCCGTGGGCTGTTCCGAGGAAGAAGTCGTGCAGCGGGCTGTACCCACACCAGACTGTCAGGGCCGCTCCGGCGACCGAGAACACGACGCGGTTCGGCGCGAACCGTGCGGCAACGAGCGTGACTCCCACGATCCCAAGCGTCCCTCCCAGGATGGGGTAGGAGACGTTCGAGGTCCCACTGTAGGTTGCCGCGTAGATCAGGGCCCCAACGACGAGCGCGACCGCACCGAGGGCTGCGAGGTAGCTGTAGGTCCGGACAGCGGGCGGGGGTTCGGGGAGATTCCGGACCGCGCGGACGATGTTGAATCGGCTCGCCCGGTAGCTGGCGGCCACGACCGTGGCGAGCGTCAGCAGGAGCCCGACAACGTAGGCGATGAGGAGGCTCTCGAACGTCACCGTGAAGGAGTCGAGGATCGCGTTCGACGGGAGGCCGGGGCTCGGGAAGAGGATCCCAAACGCGTAGGCGAGCCCGTAGCCGACCCCGACGCCGAGGAAGGTGCCGGCGAGCGCGCTCCCCGCCGAGTAGGTGAGCCCCTCGAAGAAGTACGAATAAACGAGTTCGCGCTGCTGGAACCCAAGGGCCCGTAGGACGCCCATCTCCCCCTTGCGCTCTTCGGCGAGGAGGACGAATATACCGACGATGAGCATCGCGCCGGCGACGATGGAAAAGAGCCCGAGAACGAGGAAGAGCGTCGAGTCGCTGCTCCCGATCGAGGCCGCGCTCTCCAGGCCGTTCACGAGGAGCTGGTCCACGGTGAGTCCGCTCGCCGCGGGGATGCCGGCGAGCGTCGTATTGAGCGTCGCGCTCACCGCGGGGGCGAGCGCGAGACGGTTCGCCTGGTCGCCGACGTTCGTGACCGAGAGGAAGTTGATCTGGCCGGACATGTTCTCCAGGTTTTGGGCGGTCGAGAGGTCGACGAAGACGCTGCCGTAGTCGCCGACGCCTCCCGTGGGGAATGCTCCGCGGATGTTGTCCTGGACGACGGCCTGGATCGTCGCCGAGATTGGCGTCCCCGTCGAGCCGTACAGGGCGACGGCATCGCCGGCCGAGGCGTTCAGCTCGGAGGCGGCGAGCTCGTCGAGGAGCACCTCGCCGGGCGCCGGACCCACGACGGTCGCCCCCGAGATACTGACGAAATTACCGAGCTGGGTGCTCTGGTTCGCGTTGACGCCGATCAGGTTCAGGTTCGTCTGGGGCACACCGTTCGTCCGATCGTACAACGAGGCCGTACTCACTATCTCGGGCGCCATGCCTGCAATCGAGTGGTCGCCGGCGGTCGCGCTGGAGACGTTGGTGTAGACCGAGTAGGGGAACGGGAGGTACGCCCCGGACGGGGTTTGGTTTCCGACGACCTCGTCGTTATGACCGATCGCGAGGACCGTGTAGTGGACGTTCACCTCGGTGATAGTGTTCCCAATGACGAGGCTTCCCGAGATGATCGTCGTTGCGACGAGCAGTCCCAGGACCAGGAGAATCGTTCGCCCGCGGGCCCGGAAGACGTTCCGTATGCCGACCCGGAACGCGAGGCGGTGGCGGAGCGCCAGCACGAGCGTGACGGCGGCGATCACGAGCAGGACCAGCAGCAGAGCGCCGACGACGAGGTTGAGAGCGGCCACGGGACCTCCTTCTAGCTCACGAACTGACCGTCCCTCATGCGGAGGGTCCGATCGCACGCTCCGGCCACGGCCGGGTCATGGGTCACCACAACGATCGTCTGGTGGAAGCGCGTGTTGAGTTCGCGCAGGAGCATCGTCACCTGGTGGGAGTCCTCTTCGTCAAGGTTGCCCGTCGGCTCGTCGGCCCAAACGATCGCGGGGCGGCCAACGAGCGCCCGGGCGAGCGATACGCGCTGCTGCTGCCCTCCCGAGAGTTGGGACGGGCGGTGGTCGAGACGCTCACCCAGTCCGAGCTCGGTCAGCGTCGCGTGGGCGCGCTCCCGCGCTTCGCGCTTGGGAACGCCGGCGACCAGGAGAGGAATCTCTACGTTCTCGGTCGCGGAGAGTACGGGCAGGAGGTTGTACGACTGGAAGACGAACCCGACCTTGCGCGCGCGGTACGCGCTCTTCGTGCGGTCGTCCATCGACGCGAGGTTGACGCCCTCGATCGCGATCTCGCCCCGGTCGATGTCGTCCAGGCCCGAGAAGCAGTTGAGGAACGTCGTCTTGCCGCATCCCGACGCGCCCATCACGGCGAGCATCTCTCCACGGAAAATCTCGAGCGACATTCCCTTCAGCGCTGAGACCGCGAGGTCGCCCCGTCCGTAGATCTTCCAGACGTCCCGGCCTACGACCACCGGCTCGCGGCCTTCCCCGCTTCGGGTTGCCATCGCCTCCCTTAGCCGTGCCCGTCCTCTAAGCCAGTTGCGGAAGTTCAGCCACCGAACCCCGTTCCGCGTATCAATCAGTGGGAAGGTTCAGCGGCTGAACCGACGGTGACCGTCGGTCGTCGGTTCCCGGGCATGATCCGCGACAGCACCTGAGCGAGTCGTGCGTACGCGGCCTCTCCCTCCGGGGTAATCGTCACGAGGACCCGAGGGCCCACGAACGTTAGGACGGTACGGACCGAGACGAACCCGACAGCCTCGAGCTGCTTGAGGTGATGGCTCAGGCTGCCCTTGCCGACCTGCGTCAGCACGAGAAGGTCGGAGAACCCGAGCCGCCCGTTCGTGCCCAGGGCAAGCAGGATCAGGACGCGTACCGAGTGACGGAACGTTTCCTGCTGGAGCTCGGCCCCCAGCTCGGACCACGAAGGAGGCACCTTGCCAGGCATCGCCTATGTCCCCTCCCCGATGAGCTCCTCCGGGGCGCGGTAGAGGGCGTAGAGCGCGGCGGCGAGCCACACGCCCAGCACGGGGACCCATACCCACGGATAGATCGGCCATTCCGGCGAAACGAGCAGGCCGATCGTGATAACGGCGCCAACGATCAGCGAGCCGTACGCCCAGGCTCCGTCCGGTGGGACCTGTCCCAGCGCTTGACGTTGGCGTTGGAGACTGAAGGCGGCGAGGCCGGTCACGAAGAGATAGAAGAACACCAATGCGCTGTGCCCGACGATCACCTCGGCGAAGATGGTGAGGATGAACGCAGGAACGAGCAGCCAGACCCAGAGTCCCGTTCCCGGAAGGGGGGCGGAGCTCAGGGTACGCAAGCGCGTGGTCCGTAGCGCCTGCTGGGAGACCCGACGGCTCGAGAACGCCGCGGCGAGGAACGCCGCGAGCGTGACCACGACCACTCCGATGCCCTCGGCCAGCGAACTCGCACCCGGCCACCGCCCGATCACTATCGGGAGTCCGAGCAGTGCGGCGATCGCGCCAGCCCAGATCGCGTAGACAATCCCGCATGCGCGTCGCAGCAGGTATCGCTGGAATCGGACCGCCTGTCCGAACGCCTGGGTCAGCGCCTCGGGGGAGGGGTCTAGGTCGGGAGCCACTGATCCGGCGTCCGGCCCATTGGGGACTGCCACGTTTGTGTATCACCCGGGCGCAGTCATATAGATAGATGAGAGGAGAGGGGCGGACCCACGACGCCACCATTCGAACTGACCCCTCGCACGTTCGTCGTCCTCGGCAAACGGTTGTCTTTA
>JAKAVH010000096.1 GCA_021827545.1 Thermoplasmata archaeon | reverse complement strand
ACCCTTCGAGAGGCTCGTCTCCGTCCCGGGCTTTGGCCGTGCGGTGACCGAGGCGGTCTACGCGGGAGTTGGAGCCCCCGTGCGCCGCGGACGCCATGAGGAGGCGAGCCCCTCCCTCGTTCGAGGGACGAGCCCCCCGCCGCACCGGCTCCGATCGGCCGTGCCCGACCCCCGGATCGCGGAGCGCTCCCCGGTGCCGGGCGCCGCTTCTGTCGGGGCGCCCGGGTCCCCGTTGCCCGAGGTCGTTGCGCCAGATCTCGGGACGGGATCCCCCGCGCACTATTCCCGCCGGTACGTGGCGGTGCCGGCGCACCCTCTCTCCGAACGAGACCCCGACCGGCCCGGAGCGATCGAAGCCCTCCCCACCCCTCCCGTGGAAGGCGAGGTTCCGTCCACTGCCGAAATCGAGTCGGGGTCTACCAATACGGAACCGGCGGCCGATGACGTCGGAGGCCGAGACCCCCCGATGGAACTTCCCGGAGGCGCTCCGCCCCCGCTCGGGGTGACTCGGTTCGAAGCCCTCACTGGCCCCGCGGTCCCCTTCGCCCCCCACGCGCCGGCCGAGCAGCCGCCGACGACCAACGATGGGTCGGCGTGGGCCTTGGATGTGACGGAAGACCCGGTCGCCGTCGCGTCGACGCGCCGGACCGACGGGTCGGTCGCGCCCGACGATCCCGAGACCGGCACCGAGGAAGGGACCCCTCGAGCGGTCGCGGACGACGCGACAGGCGGCGTTCCCCGCGACCCTGCGCCCGCCTCCGGACCGGGCCCGGAACCCGCCTCCGCGGGGGGGACCGTGGTCGCCGCTCTCGAAGCGATCGCCCCTGGCCCCCTCGGGAGCCCCTCGGTACCGCTCGCGACGGGCGCCGGCGCTCCCGAGGACTCCGAACCCTCCGGGGAACTGATTCTCCCCTCGGCGACGCCGCCGACCGACCTCCCGCCGCCTCCGCATCCCGGCCAGATCGCGCCCGACTCCGAGGAGACCCTGAGGCCGCAGCCGGGAGAGCCCCCCATCGATCCCGACGAACCGGGCCGCCGGGCCGAGGGCGCGACGGTGCCCGACCGCTCGGCCGGCGCGGAGGGCCCGTTGGTGGCCGATGGGGTCGAGGCTTCGTCGGCACAGAACGTACCTCCGCTCGGCGAGCCGGGGAAGGCGTTCGCGATGGTCGCGGGAGACCCTTCCTCGGGATCGGTCACCTTTCCGCCATCGGTACTGGCCGAAGCAGCGCACCCCCCCGCGATCGATGCGGTCGACCGCTTTGCGGAGGGACCGGGGGGACCCGCCGTCGCACGAACCGCCCCGCAAGCCCTTTCCGGTGGGATCGAACTTGTCCCGGGAGCGTCGGTCGTCTCTTCCCTCCAGCCGTTCCTCGAGGCCACTTCCGCCGGGCTCCGAGGGATCGTGATCGTTCGCGAGTCGCCCGAGCGGATCTCGGCGCAGATCGGTGCCCGGCCCGTAGAGGTCTTCTGGCTCACCAACTACGGGAAAGGACGGACCCTTCGCCCGGGCGATCTTCCCGGTTTCTCCGGCTTCCTCGAACGCGCGATCCTCGAGGAGCACGTTTCCGTCTTCTTCCTCGAGGGCATCGAGTACCTCGTCCGCGTGCACGGCGCCGACGCGGTCGTCGAGCGGCTGGCGGAGCTGGACCGTCTGGCCCGGGCGCACGAGGCTCGCCTTTGGGTGCAGCTCACCGAGAGCCTTCTTGGGTCCGTCGACCTCGAGAAGCTCCGAGCCGCACTTTCCCCAGGCCGTGGGTAAGCGCCCGCGCCCGCCCGCGTTCGCACGCGGCCGGCCCCCGAGCTCTTCGCGCAGGATTTGACGGGGGTCGACGTCCTTCTCGCCGGACGGCAGCTAGATATTGAGGAGGGACCGTTCACCGCTCGACCCATGCGGCATGCCCCGGCGGTCGCGGTTCGTCGTTCTCCCTCGATCGGCGTCGCGCTCACGCTCGTGGCGATCGTGGCGCTGTTGCTCGTACCGGGCGCCCTGGCCGGCACGGCGGTCGCGGCCGGAGCGCCCACCGGAAACTGCGCCGGCGCGACCGCGACGAACGGGATCGTCGCCGTGGTGACCTGGAACGGGATGGATACCTGTACGGCCCGCTCCCCGTCGACCGCCCTGTCGGTGGATCTCTCCGCGACGGCCCAGGTAAACTTCACCTGGTCAGGACCGCCCGGCAGCTCCACCGACCTTACCGACGCTCGGCTGGCGATGAACTACCTGGGCTTCGCCCTCGCGACCCGGGACGTCGGGCCGATCGTGCGCACTCCGGCCCCCGCAGGTTCGTTCGCGATGGGCTGGAACCCCGGAGTGCTCACGTACGTCGTCGCGGGAATGTACAGCCTGACCGCGAGCCTCTTCGCCTCCAACGGATCGCTCGTCTGGGCCGAAACGTTCTACGTCAAGGCGACCGCGCCGTACCTCGTCCTCGCGCTCTTCCCGATCGCGCTTCTGGTCATCGGGGCCTACGAGCTGTATCATGTCGCCCGGACGGGCCGTCGAACGCGGGCGACTCGCCCCGACGCCCCGCCACCGAACGACGGTCCCGCGCCGTCCGGGACCGCGGGGGAGTCCTCGGCGCCCACCGGGCCGCCCGAGGAGGGGTCACCGTGAGCGCCGCATCCGAGGGTGCGGGCGCCGGCGTCGTCCTCGGGATCGTGGTAGTGCTCTTGGGCCAGCAGTTCGGCCTGCTCAGCCTGAGCGACCTCGAGGGTGCGCTGGTCGCCCTCGTGGTCGGAGCGGTCGCGGGGGCGCTGCTCTTCGGTGCGATCGGCTGGGCCTTAGGGCGCCGCCGGTGACCCTACGGCGAGGGGACCGGACCGTCCGGCCGGTAGCGGTCGGGACGCCCGAGTCCCCGTGGGGGAGCGACGCTCGCGCCCCACGCGACGCGCGGCTCGCCTCGATCCAACGAAGTACCCGGAGCTCCAGCCGTTCGAGCGGCAGCGCTCCGTCGGCCAGCACCGTGTCGTGGAACGCCCGGACATCGAACCGGTCGCCGAGGGCCTCCTCCGCCCTCCGCCGGAGGTCGGCGATCCTCATCGCCCCGATCTTGTAGGCGAGCGCCTGACCCGGCCAGACGATGTAGCGGTCCACCTCGACGCCGATCTCCTGCTCGCTCGTGCCGGTGCTCTCCCGGAAGAAGCGGACGGCTCGGTCGCGGCTCCAGCCGAGGGCATGGAGCCCCGTGTCGACCACCAGGCGGACCGAGCGCCACATGTCGAACGAGAGTTGGCCGAACTTCGAAAGCGGGTCGGTGAAGAAGCCGAGCTCCCCCCCGAGGCTCTCAGCATACAGTCCCCAGCCCTCCACGAACGCGGTGTAGCCGTTGTGACGTCGGAACTCGGGCAGGTCCTCTCGCTCCTGGGCCAGCGAGATCTGCAGGTGATGCCCCGGGACCGACTCGTGCAACGTCAGCGCTTCCATCTCCCAACGGGCCCGCTCCCCGAGGGCGTGGGTGTTGACGTAGAACCATCCCGGACGGCCGACCTCCGGCGCCCCGGCCGCGTAAAAGGCGGCCGGTGCGTTCTCGGCCCGGAACGAGGGGACCGCCTGCACGCCCCACGGTTGCCGGGGGAGTCGGCCGAAGAGCGCGGCGAGCATCGGGTCACACCGTTTTCCGAGGACTCGGTAGCCGTCGACGAGGTCCTCGGAGCGCGTGTAGAAGTGGCGCGGATCGCTCCTCAGGTGCGCCCGGAACTCGTCGAGACCTCCCCGGAAGCCCGCCTGCCGGGCGAGCTGTCGCATCTCCCGCCGCAGCCGTCGGACCTCGGAGAGCCCGACCGCGTGGATCGCCCGCGCCGTGAGTCCGGTCGTGGTCTGCCACCGGATCCGGAACTCGTACGCCGCGCGGCCTTGCGGCACCGCATTGATGCCTACCGCCTCGCGGCATGCGGGGAGGTAGTTTCGGGCGAAGTGATCGCGCAGGTCCCGGAACGACGGCACGAGACGGTCCCGGTAGATCCGACGGGCCTCCGCACGGTACCGGGAGCGCTCGGACCGTCCGATACGGGGCGGGAACGAGCGGAAAGGGACGAGGAGCGCGCTTGCCTCCGGCTCCTCGGGGAGCAGGCGATCGATCTGGGCCGGGACGCTCTCGACCACGACGCGGGGAGGCGTGAACCCCCTCGCGGCACCGCCGTCGAGGAGGGCGCGGTGCTGCGCGACGGCCGCGGGAAGGCGCTCGAGCCGGCCGAGGAGCGCATCGTAGTCGGCTCGGGTCTCCCGGGGCTGGAGCTCCAGCGCGTCGGCGGCCGCGATGTGGACCCCTTCCAGTTGCGTGAGGGGGATCCAAAGGTTCCGGGGGACCGTGAACCGGAACGGCATCGGGTCATCGCCGTAGTCGAGGCCGGTGGTCGCGGTCGCCAGCAGCTCCGCGTAGAGGTCGAAGTTGAGCCGCTCGGGCGCCGGGAGCCTCCGCCGATCGATCCCGGCGAGGAGTGCTCGGCTCTCGGCCAGATGGGCGCGGCGCGCTTCGATGCCCGCGGGCGAATCGTCGGTCCAGCGGTCGTTGAGCCCGCGGTGTCCGACCCAGGTCGCGAGCTCAGGGCACTCGGAGAGCCAGCGCAGCCAGTCGGCGCGAAGGTACTCCCGGAACTCGGCGGTCGCGCGCTGCCCGTTCCGCGCTGTCCTTCCCACCCGGGATCCGCCCCTGGCCGGGCGTGGGTAAGGAGGACGGTCGGATAACGGGGGCCACCGGCCCCCGAGCTCACCGGACGCGGGGGTCGGCTAGCGCACCCGAAGCGCGTTGAAGATCACGGCGACATCGATCAGCTCCTGAAGGACCGCCCCGAACGCGGGCAGGATGTGGCCGGCCGCCGCGATTGTCATCAGGATCAGACTCGCCCCGAGCCCGAAGAGGATCCCCTGCCGGGCGATCCGCACCATTCGCTGCCCGAGCGAGACCCCCTCCACAACGCGAGTCACATCGTCGACGAGCAGCACCACGTCGGCGGCCTCGGCGGAGATCGCCGCGCCCCGAGCGCCCATGGCGACCCCGACCGAGGCGGCGGCGAGCGCAGCGGCGTCGTTGATGCCGTCCCCGACCATGACGGTCGAACCGTACCGGTTGCGGTACGCCCGCACATGGTCGACCTTCTGTTCGGGGAGGAGCTCGGCCTTCCACTCGCGGATCCCGACGCCCTCGGCGACCTCTCGGGCGTTCGCTTCGGAGTCTCCAGTCAGCAGGACCACGTGGCGGACCCCGAGCTGGGTCAGACGGTCGACCATCTCGTGCACCCCCGGGCGCACCCGGTCGGCGAAGAGGACCGCCCCGACCACAACTCCATCGACCAGGACGAAGGAGAGCATCCGCCCGCGGGTCTCGGTCTCGGACCGAACCCGGGCGATCTCGGCCTCGAGCGACCGATGGAAGCGACTCCGGACG
>JAKAVH010000188.1 GCA_021827545.1 Thermoplasmata archaeon | reverse complement strand
CCACGTGGAAAGGCAACGAGTTCATCGCCTTGGCGTCGGACACGAACTTCGACTTTCCCCTCGGCGGCTTTTACACCGGCTACTACGCCCTGATGGTCGTCCGCCACATCTACGAGTACATCCGCAAGCGCAAGTTCGGCCACATCACCGACGAGCGGGAAGCCCAGCGTCGGGCGATCGCCGAGGGCTCCCGGATCATGAGCATGGTGTCCGTGAAGAACCATTTGAACGCGCTGAACAACCCGTACGCGCAGTACCCGAAGCGCCTGACCGTCGACGACGTGCTGCGCTCGGAGATGATCAGCTACCCGCTCACGCGCGAGCAGATCTGCACGATGAGCGACGGGGCCGCGGTGGCGATCCTCTGTGACGAACGGAGGGCTCGGGAGTTCACGGACCGTCCGGTCCGCATCATCGGCGTGGGGTGCGGCACCGACACGATGCGGCTCGCCGACCGGCCGTTCGGCAAGGTCCCGCTCATGCCCAACGAGAAGGAGGAGGATTACCAGTCGCTCGCTTACCCGGGGGTCCACTCGTTCCGGGCCGGCCGGGCGGCCGGGCTCGAGGCGTACCGGATGGCCGGGATCACGAACCCGAACCGCGAGCTCGATTTCATCGAACTGCACGACGCGTACGCATCGAGCGAGATCCAGACCTACGAAGACCTCGGACTCTGCCGGTACGGCGAAGGATACGATTTCGTGGAGCGAGGCGATCCGTTCCTCAAGACGATCGACTACGGCTTCCCGACGCCGAACGCGGGGGCGATCCCCGTGAACCCTTCCGGCGGACTGATCGCGTGCGGCCACCCGGTCGGTGCCACGGGACTGATGCAGGGAGTCTTCGCGTTCTGGCAGCTGCAGGGAACGATCCAGAAGCACTTCGGTTCCAAGGCGCTCCAGATCCCGAACGCCCGCGGCGCGATCCACAGCCACGCGGGTACGGGCTCGTCGGTGACCGTATCGATCCTGGAACGGGGGTTCCGGCCATGAAGGAGAAACCCCCGACCTTCGAGAAGTTCAGGGACGTCCAAGCCGAGCTCGAGCGGAGCGGCGCCGCGATCTTCCGCGACAAGGACGGGGTCGAGAGCCTCGTGATCCGCTACCCGTACTCGATCCAGTACATCCACAGTTACGCGGAGGACTCGCCGTTCTTCTTGGGTCTCGCGGAGGGAAAGCTCAAGGGATCGAAGTGCACGGCCCGCCGCTGCGGCACCACCTACGCCACGCCCCGCAGCCACTGCATGGCGTGCGGGGCGCCGACTGCGTGGATCGACCTTCCGCTTCGGGGCCGCCTGCACTCGTGGACGACGTGCCACTTCGGCAGCGAGGCGTTCCTGAAGGAGACGCCGTACAACCTCGCGCTCGTCGAGTTCGACGGCGTCGACAGCCTGCTGCTCGTCCGTCTCAAGGACGCTCAGGAGTCGGACCTGTACGTCGGCATGCCGGTCGAAGCGCGGTTCGACCCGAACCCGCGGTACTCGATCACGGACGTCTGGTTCGTCCCCGCGGCCGGCGCGTAGGGCGGACTCTGCCCCGGATTCGACCGGGGCTCCCGGGGCGCGAGCGCCCGCGGCCGATCGGCCCGCGAGGCTGTCCCTTTGGACCCGCGCGAACGCCGGTGCCCGTTCCACCGCTCAGGGGGCGGGTGGCGCACGCGACGGACGACCGGGAATCGGGAGAGGGATGCCGCGGGCCGGGCTTGAACCGGCGGCTTCAAGATCTTCAGTCTTGCACTCTCCCAAACTGAGTTACCGCGGCACCGGACCGGGCCCCACGGCCGCTGCCTATAATAAAGCCGTTCGCCGCAGAGCGGCCGATCGAGCGAACCGTCCGTCTCGATTCGTCGCCCCCGCGTCCTCCACGGGCGCGCGCGCACGTTCGACCCGCCGTTTCGCTCTCGATCGCGGGCCTGACCTTATCTACCCCCGCCCGCCATGGGAGAGCGAACGTGAGCCGAACACTTGTCATCACGGAGAAGTTCAACACGGCGTTGCGCATCGCCGTCGTCCTCTCCCAAGGATCGATGCGTCGCAGCCGCGTGGCGGGGACGCCGGTATTCGAATTCGAGCGTCCGGACGGAACGTACCTGGTCGCGGGACTCCGGGGCCACGTCGTCGAGCTCGACTATCCCCCCGAGCTCGCGGAGTGGTCGTTCGAAACGCTGCCCCGTCTCCTCGAGGCCCACCCGGTAAAGCGCATCACCGAGCCGCGGATCGTCGAGGCGCTCCGCACGATCGTCGCGGACGTCGATCGCGTCATCCTCGCCACCGACTTTGACCGTGAAGGGGAGCTCATCGCGTGGGAGATCCTCGAGCTCCTCGAGAAGGTGCGGCCGAACCTCGAGGTCCGTCGCGCGCGCTACAGTGCGCTGACCCGCGAAGAGATCGAGCGAAGCTTCGCCGACCTCAAGACGCTCGACCGGGCGCTCGCTCAAGCGGCGGAAGCGCGCCAGGAGATCGACCTCGTGTGGGGCGCGTTGCTGACGCGCTATCTGTCGCTCACCGCGCAGCAGCGCGGCCGCAGCTTCCTCTCCGTCGGCCGGGTCCAGACCCCGACCCTCGCCCTTCTCGTGGAACGGGACCAGGCGATCAAGGAGTTCGTGCCGACGCCGTTCTGGGAGCTGATCGCCTCGTTGAAGAAAGGCTCGGAGCCGTTCCGCGTGAAGCACACCCACGGTCCGTGGACCGTCGAAGGCGACGCCCGGCGACTCTACGACGCGCTCCGCGGAGCCCCGACCGCCACGGTCGTCGAGTTCAAGGAAGAGGAGACCCGTCGGCGGCCGCCCGTGCCGTTCTCGACGACGCTGTTCGTCGCCGAGGCGACGCGGCTCGGCTTGGGCGCGGCGACCGTGATGCGGATCGCGGAAGATCTCTACACCCAAGGGCTGATCAGCTACCCCCGGACGGACAACACGGTCTACCCGCGCGGGCTCGGGCTGCGGTCGCTCGCGGAGCGGTTTCGCGACAGCGACTTCCGCGACGCCGCCGACTTCGTCTTGCGCCAATCGACGTTGCGGCCGACGCGCGGCCGGACCGAAACGACCGACCACCCGCCGATCTACCCGACCGGCGTCATCGCCCTCGCGAAGCTGAAGCCGGACCACGCCCGGGTGTACGAACTGGTCGTGCGTCGGTTTCTCGCCACGATCGCCCCGGACGCCGTCGGACGGTTGCGGAACGTCCGCCTCGAGATCCGAGGGGAGTCGTTCGCGGGGGCCGGGCAGACGGTCCTCGACCCCGGCTGGTACTCGATCTACCCGTACTCGCATCCCGAGGAGACCCCGCTACCGGCGCTCGTCGTCGGCGAAGCGGTTCCGGTCGAATCGATCGACCTCGTGCGCGACGAGACCCGACCCCCCCGGCGCTACACGCAAGGCTCGTTGATCCAGGAGATGGAGCGGCTCGGCTTGGGAACGAAGAGCACCCGCCACGACGTCCTCCAGAAGCTGTTCGACCGACATTACGTCCAGGCGCGCTCGCTCGAGCCGACGTATACCGGCATCGCGGTCACCGAGGCGTTGCGGGCGCACGCCCCGGTCATCACCCGGCCCGAAATGACCCATCGGCTCGAAGATGACATGGCGCTCGTCGCCGAGTCGAAGAAGCCGCAAGCGGACGTGCTCGAGGAGTCCCGGGAGATGCTCCGCGGCGCCTACGAGCTCCTCGCGCGCAACCGCGCGCTCGTCCGCGCCACGCTCACGAGCGCGCTCGACCGGCAGCATTTCGTCGGACCGTGTCCGAAGTGCGGCGGCGCGCTTCGGCTCGCGCGAAGCCCCCGCGGCGCCCGGTGGATCCAGTGCGTGAACAACCCGGGGACCTGCACGGTCACCTACGCGCTTCCGCTCGCGGGGTTCGTCGAGCCCGCACCGGATTTTCTCTGCGGGATCTGCAAGACCCCCCGGGTCAAGATCACGTTCCGCGGCCAGCGCCCCGAGCTGTTCTGCGTGAATCCCGAATGCCCCGAACACCGCCGAGCGTTCCGGCTCGGCGCTTGTCCGTCCTGCGGACGGGATCTGTCGATCCGCTACTCGTTCGCCGGCAAGCGGTTCGCGGGTTGCGCGGGCTACCCCGAATGCCGGGTGACGTATCCCCTTCCCCAGCGGGGAAAATTGGTCGTCGAGGCCGCACCCTGCGCCGAATGTAAGGCCCCCGTCGTCACCGCCGTCGAGTCGGGCCGCCCGCCGTGGACGCTCTGCGTGAACCCGGCCTGCCCGAGCCGGGCCGAGCGCGGAGCGAAGAAGGAAGCCGCCCCGTCGCCCGCCCCGGCGAAGCGCGCCCGGCGGGCCGCCGATTCGGGCCCAGCGAAGCGTCGACGGAGCGCTTCGCCGCGTCCGCGCACCGATCGTTCGAGGCCCGCTGCCACTCCCCCGTCCCGGAAGCGCTCGCCCGCGGTCAAGACCCGGGGCCGCGGCGCCGTGCCGGCCGAAGTCGCCTGACGCGGCCGCCGGACCGCCGATCGATCGGCGCGCGCGATTCGTTCGCGCGAGTCGGGGTCGATCTTCGGAGAGACTGTTTCGGCATCCCCGCCCGGGCGTTAAATACGGACGACCGCATCGCGCTCCCGATGGTCTCCCGCTACGCGCTCGGCGCGGTCGATTCCCGCACGTTCGAACGGGCGCTCAGCCGTCGTCCGCTCGTCATCGTTCCGGTCGGCGCCCTCGAAGCGCACGGCCCCCATCTGCCGCTCGCCGCCGACCAGATCCAGGCCGAGGCGACGGCCGAAGCGGTCGCGGCGGAACTCGGGGCGTTCGTCGCCCCGACGATTCCGTACGGTTCGTGCCCGGGCGCGCGTCGGTTCCCCGGAACGGTCTCGCTGCCGTTGGAGACGCTCGCGGCGGGCGCCCGGGACGTCCTGAGCGAGCTCGCGCGGTCCGGCGTCACCCGGATGCTGGTCCTGAGCGGGCACGCGGAGCGGGGCCACATGGCCGCATTGCGGGAGGCGGCGGCGGAGACGATGCGGGCGTATCCGGCCGCCCGGATCGCCGTCCTTTCGGACTACGATTTCGTCTACGAGCTCCGAGGGTCGGAGGCCCCGGTCACGGACGGCCACGCCGGCCTCCTCGAGACGTCCCGCGTTATGGCCCTCGCACCCGATACCGTCGGACCCAGCCGACCGGTGGTCGCCTACCGCGCCAGTCCGTTCGTGCCGGGCTCCCCAACGGAGGCCGAGTGGCCCGAGAGCGTCATCGGGGACACCCGGACCGCTTCCGCCGAGCTCGGCGCCCGCGTCCAGGCGCATGTGATCCGCCGGATCGTCGAGACGGTTCGAAGCGTCTTGCCGGATTGACCCGACCGGGGGTCGGCGATGCCATCGTCAGGAAGCGACCTCATCCGCGTGCGCGGCGCGCGCCAACACAACCTCAAGAACCTCTCGCTCGACCTTCCGCGCGGGCGGTTCATCGTGGTCACCGGCGTGAGCGGATCCGGCAAATCGTCCCTCGCCTTCGACACGCTCTACGC
>JAKAVH010000137.1 GCA_021827545.1 Thermoplasmata archaeon | reverse complement strand
GCGGAGAGAGTCGCTCGCCCCGTCATGGAACGCGATCTCTTCCGGCGATCATCGAACTCCTCAACGGTCTTTGAATCTGGAGCCTCGAAACGCTAGGAGCGGGGCACCGCACCGAAGGTCAGGCCACAGTGCCAGCAGTTGACGGCACCGGTCTGGTTGAACGCCCGACACTGAGGGCAGGAGAATGACGACGAGCCAGCGCTAGCTGGTGTTGCTGTGCCCGGGCCTCCTCCGGACCACGGAGCGGCCCCCGCGGCGGTGGGCCACGGAGAAGGCACGGAAGGTTCCGTTGCGGGGGGCCTATAACCCAGTTCTAGCGCGGTGAAGGCCTCCTTGCGCGTGCTCGCGTACCTCCGCGCGCCGACGAGGAGCAGTATGAACGCGACGACGGCGACGTACCAACCGGCTCCCGCACCCCACGAGGCCGTACCGTTGACCCCCCAGAAGTAGACGGTCCCCGACCCGTAAGCTCCGGACGATCCGCTGCTCGCGGCCCCGCCCGTCCCCGCAGCGGCCCACGCAACGGCGGCGATCAGGAGAACGAACGAAAGGACGCCGAAGAGCAGAATCAGCGTCATCTGGGGCCGTCCGAAGTTCATCCCGTAGGCACCGAGAAAGCCGAGCACGGTAGCGACGAGCGCAAGCACCACCGCCGCGGCGACCAAATCTCCAACATCGACGTAGAGGGAGCCCAGCGGTGATCTGGCGACGGAGAAGGCCGATAGATAGGAACACGTCGTGGAGCTGCCGCTACACGACACCCCGACGCTCCCGCCCGGCAGAACACTCCAGCTATAGCTGAGACCGGGGGTCGAAGCGCTGACCGTCCACCAGCCCAGCCCCAGCGCGACGGCCGCGAGAACGAAGCCGGCGGCCAGTATCGCCGACGCGACCGTACGCCGGTGATCGCGGTACCCGGGGGACCGTTTGAAGTAGACCTCTTTCGACCGGGGCCGCGGAGAGGACCACGGGGAGGCGACCGGCGGAGACTGGGCCGCGGTACCGCTCGGACCGGTCGGAGGCGGTGGCGCAACCACCGACCCGACGGGAGCGCCGCATCGATCGCAGAATCTCGCTTGATCCTCGACTTCGGACTGACACGCTCCGCAGACTCTCATCTTTCCTCACTTGACTTTGATCGTCGCCCCGCAGGACGGACAGAAGCGTGCCCCAGCCCGCAGCGAAGCACCGCACTGATTGCAGAACGAGTTGGGCGGCCGCACTGCTTCGCGAGGAGGGACCGGCGGAGTCGGTCGAACGGGTAGCGGGCCACTCCGGTAGCCGCCCGCGGTGGACGAGGCGGGCACGGCCGCCGCGGCAGCAGAGGAAGCCGGACCCGGGCCCGGGGCGGGCTCCGCCGGTTTTCCCGGTGGTGAATCCGGCGGGCCCGAGCCCGCCTGCGGAGCGTCAGGAGGTGAAGTACGGGGCCTGCGGCGTCTCGTGGTCAGGAGCAAGACCCCGACGGCCACCGCCGCGACGAGCACAAGCGCAACGACGAGCCAATCGGTCGTGGTGAGGCCAGCAAACGTCGACCCGGAGCTGGATGCGTTGCTGGGCGGGGGCGCGAAGTTGACCGAATAGTACCGCGGCCCCCCCGCAACCGTCACGGTGCCGCCGCTCAGGTTGGCGACGTAGCCGCTGACCGTGCCCACGGTGAAGGTGTAGCTCCCGTTCGGCTCCGAGAAGGCGATCGTCGGTGCCGTGCCGCGGCTCAGCACCCCTCCCAGGGTGACAGACCAGTTCGCGCCGCCGGGGAGGCCGGACTCGCTGAACGACACCGAGTACGTCGTGGGAAGGAAGTAGATCGAGAGGGTCACGGCCGCGCCGTTTACGCTGAGGACCCCCGACGCCGGGATCGCCGAGTATCCGAACACCGGACCGACCGAAAACGAGTACGACCCATTCGGCGCCGCGAACGACATCAACGCCGCCGAACTGCTCAGGGATGCCCCGTTGAAGCTGACCGACCACGTCGTGCCGCCGGGAAGTCCCGTCTCCGTGAACTCGACGGTATACGAGGTCACGCCGGCCGACGGGTGAAGCGATCCGGGAGGGATCACCGCCACCTCGTTGCTCGCACCGTCCGTCACGTAGACATTCCCGTTCGCGGGATCGTAGGTCGCAAAGGCCGGTGCCGTCAGGCCGAGCGAGACGTTGCCGAGGAACGCGTTGGTGCTCGCATTGAAGACGGAGAGTCCTCCCGGGGTCGTGGTCGCGACGAGAATGTAGCTGTTGGCAGGGTCGTAGACCACGGGACCAAAGCCTCCGGGCATCCCCGCATAACTCACGTTCTCGAACGGCGTGTCGGTCGCCGCGTTGACCAGCGTCAGTTCGTCGACGCCCCCATTCTGCGAGTTGGAGTGCGTGAAGTAGAGGTCGTTGTTCACCGGGTCGTAGGCGCCTCCGCCGGGTCGAAGTCCGATGCTGAAATTGGCGAAGATGGTGTTGTTGTACGGGTTCAGCACCCCGATCTCCGGTGCTCCGAAGTTGGCGCGGACCACGTAGACGTTCCCGGAAGCCGTGTCCAGGATCAGCGTCGACGGATTGTTCCCTCCCGTATCGATGAACTGGGAGATCGTGTTCGTCGTCGGGTCGATCACGGTCAGGTTGCCCTGACCGGACAGCTCGCCCTGGTTCGCCACGTACAGGGCCCCGTTCGGGGCGTCGAGAACCTCCGAGTTGCAGCTGCCCGGGACCACGATGTCGGTCGGACTTGCGGCGACCGCGACCGGCACGGCGACGACCATGTTTCCGGCGCTGCCCACACAGCCGCTGGGGCCCGAATAGTAGGCCACGTAGACCTCGTTGTTCTGGGGGACGAACGTGATCTCGTTCGGGTAGGCGGGAATGCTGATGGAGGCGGTCACGTCCACCGTGGCGCCTACGATCGGGACCAGACGTCCGTCGGAGGTGGCGACGTACACGCTCGAGTTCTAGGAGTCGTACGTGATGCCGTCGAGCGCGGTCGCGCCGGGGATCGTGACGATCGTCACGCTCGTGAGCGGTCCCGGAGAGAAGGGGATCGACACCGCGACCGCGGCACCGCTGACCACCACGCTCCCGGCGGAGGGCGACGCGTTGTAGCCGCTCTCCGGACCCACGTTGTAGTAGTAGCTCCCGTCGGGCACCGAGAACACGATGGCCGAGCCGTTGGTGGAGATCGTGGACCGATTGAGCGTGACTGACCACGTAGTACCTACGGGAAGGCCGGTCTCGGTGAAGTCCGCGGAGTAGACCGAAGTGTTCGAAGGGGCGAAGGCCATGAGGAGGCTCTGGGGTTGGCCTGAGACGTTGACGCTTCCGCTGGAGGGACTCGCGGAGTATCCCGTGACATTTCCGACCGTGAAGGGCCAGGTCCCGTTCGTGGCCGTGAAGGGTATCGAGGACGTCGTGGAGCTCTGAACGACGCCGGCGAACGTGACCGACCAGTTCGTGCCGCCGGGGAGTCCTGACTCGTCGAAGGTCACCGAGTAGTTCGCCGGGGGTGGGGGGCTACCGGAGATCAGCGTCAGTTCGGCACTCTGGCTGTCGGGAACGTAGACACTCTCCGTGGCGGGGTCGTACGCCGGAGTCGTGGGCCCGGCACCAGTGACGATGGTGGCCACGAGAACGTTCGTGGAGGAAGAGATCACGGAGACGTTCGCGGAGTTCAGATTCGGTACGTAGAGGTCCCCGTTCGCCCCGTCGAAGGCCGGCGTGTCGGGCACCGCGCCGACCGTAACGCTTGAAATGACCGAGTAGGACGCCGCGGAAACGACCGTGACGGCGCTACCGCCGTACTCGGGCACATACAGGTCGTCGCTGGCCGCAACATAGACCGGAGTATGGGGCCGTGGCCCCAATGCCACGCTCGCCAGTACCGAGTTCGTCGAGGTGGCGATCACGCTGACGTTGTTCGAGCCCCGATTGGGCACGAAGAGATTCCCGCTGAGGGGATCATAACCGGGCGTTCGGGGGCTCGATCCGACCGCGACCGTCGCCAGGAGGGAGTTGGTGGAGCCCGAGATGACGCTCACATTCGAGGCAGCGAAGTTCGCCACGTACACATTCCCGGTCACGGGATCGACCAGCGCCGTCTGGGGCTGGCCGCCCACGGCCACCGTCGCGATCACCGTGTTCGTCCCGCCCGAGATGACGCTCACGTTCGCGGAGCCACTGTTCGGAACGTAGAGATCGCCGTTCGCCGCGTCGTAGGTCGGAGTGAAGGGGCCCGTCCCGACCGGGATGGTCGCTACTACGCTGTTGGAGGTCGGAGAGATCACGCTGACGTCGTTCGACCCATGATTGGCGACGTAGAGATCTCCGTTCGCGGTGTCGAGAGCGGGTGGGTAAGGAGCGGAGCCCACGGGGACCGTCGCGACCGTGGTCTCGGACGCGCCCGAGATCACCGTGAGATTGTTGGATCGAAGGTTGGCCACGTAGAGATTCCCCGTGGCATTGTCCCACACCGGAGTCAACGGGTTCGAGCCCACGGGGATCGTCGCGATCACCGTGTTGCTGCTCGCTACCGAACTCCGAACGGCTCCCGTCCCGTTCCCCTCTGCCACCTTCGGGTGGGTGACCGGTAGCGCAACGGACGCGCCGATGACCAAAGCGCAAAGCAGGACGATCAGGCCGCCGCGGGCACCCCAGTGCGGAGCCTGAGGAGGGGCCATTGAACCCGCGCGCGGCGGATTGGAGCGGGCCTATTTACTAACCATTGAGTAAATGGGTTAATATCCGGGATCGCATCTCCTCTTCGTCATGGGTCGGTGGGCTCTGCGCCATCGTGATACCGCGACTCTCGAAGAACGGCGACTGAACGGCCTCGCCCTCTTGCACTCGGGGCTCTCGCAGGCCGAGGTCGCCCGACGCCTCGGTGTGACGCCCGTGGCAGTGTTCAAGTGGAAGACCGCCGCCGACGAAGGAGGGACGGAAGCTCTTCGCGCGATCCCTCGGTCCGGGCGACCGCCCCTCGTGGCGAGAGAGCACCAAGCCGCCCTTCCCGAGCTCCTCCGCGAGGGAGCGCTCAGCTACGGGTTCTCCACCGATCTGTGGACGATCCCCCGCATCGCCAAGGTCGCCGAGGCGGAGTGGGGCGTGAGCTACTCCGAGACCGCGATCTGGCGCATGCTCAAGCGCCAGGGACTCTCCTGGCAGCGACCTCGACGCCAGGCGCGGGAGAAGAACCTCATCGCCGTGAGGAACTGGCGGCAACGCTCTTGGCCTCGGTATAAAAAAAAGCCCGACGCCGAAGAGCCGTCGTAGTGTTTGTCGACGAGAGCGGGTTCTCCCTCATCCCATACGTCGGGAAGACCTGGGCACCGGTCGGTCAGACGCCGGTGCTCGTGCATCAAGGTCGCTGGTCGAAGTTCTCGGCGATCAGTGGCGTGACCCCGACGGGCCGCCTCTACTTTCGGGTCCACGAGAGCTCGATCCGTGGCCCGAAGGTGGTGGCGTTCCTCCGCCACCTCCTTCGGCACATCCGCCGTCGGCCGGTCATGGTCTTCTGGGACAGCGGACCCC
>JAKAVH010000238.1 GCA_021827545.1 Thermoplasmata archaeon | reverse complement strand
GAAGTCCCTCGACGAGACCCAGGCGCCCCGCGAGCGGGATGATCACGGCCCCGGAGCTGCAGCCGAGCGACGCCGCGAAAAGGAAGGAGAGGACGAGGTGCCCGGGGAAGAGGACGAGGTCGCTGACCCCGAAGAGGACCGCCGTGCTGACCGCGTAGCTCGCGGCGGCGAACAGGAGCGCCGAACCCGCGAGCGGTCGGATCAGCGAGACCCGGAGGTCGATCCCGGCTTCGAAGAGGATCAGGATGAGGGCGGCGGTACCCAGCACCGGAGCGATGAACAGGAGCGAGCTTGCCGTCAGCAGGCCGAGGACCGGTCCGGCGACCAGGCCGAGCCCGATCAGCCAGAGGACGTCGGGCAGCCGGAATCGGGTCGCGAGCCAGTCCGCCCCGAACCCGACGAGCAGTGTCACTCCGAGCAGTAGGAGGATGAGGGTGGTGCCCGACAGGGAAAGGAGGGTCAAAGATCCGGGGCCTCCTTCGAGGGGTCAGACCCCTCAGGACCCGAGGGAGCGGGCGCCCGACGACGCATCGGGTCCCTACACCGGCGGACCCTATTACACCTCGTCCGGCGCGGTCCAAAGGTGGCCCCGGAGGCGACCGTCCGACCGTCGCGCTGCACGGCGCCCCGGCCCTAAGTACCGGCTCCGGTGAGCGCCATCCGCCGTCGGATCCGGTTTGATTCGCACCGAGCGAAGGCACGAGCATCGGGGAGCGGCCATGTCCCGGACGGTCCCAAGCGACGACGCCCGGAGCTTCGCGGGCCTGTGTCTCGGCGACGGCCGTGGCCCGGACCACGGTGAGCGGGAGCCGTGGCCCGTGCGAGGCGAACGCTACGACCGGTACCGCGGTAACGATGCACGTCAGGCCGAGCGTCGAGAACCGAGCGCGGGGGCATGAGCGCTCGGGCCCGAGCAAGAGTACGGGACGCTCGCTCCCGAGAAGAAGAGATGCGTCCGAGAAGGCAGGTCGAGACCCCGCCGGGGCCCACGAACGTCTCGATCGGCGTCGCGACCGCACCGGAGACGGGCCCGACCGCTGCGTGGACCCGGGGGAATCCCCTACGCGCACGCAGCGTGCGCCCCCCCCCGCCCTTCCGGCAACGTGGCGACGCCGGTGACCGCCGGGAGGGAGGGCGCGATCCCCCGTCCTTCGGGTGCGGGCGGACCGGCCCTTCCCGACGGGGGACCCGCGGCGCGGGGCGTACCCTCTTGACAGGTGCTCTCGGGCCTCCCCCGGCGGACCGCCGGACGTGGTCCCCGTTCGTTGATTACGGCACCGTCGGGGCGATCAGGCTGCGCAGCATCCAAGCCATCTTCTCGTGGCGGACGGTCAGCTCCGTGAGGAACCCCTCGGTCGCGCCGTCGTGATACTGCTGGGCGCACTGCTCGGTCAGGTCCCGCAGCTCCCGGATCACGGTCTCGTGGTCCCGCAGGAGGTTCTCGAGCATCGTCCGCGCCCCGGGGAACCGTCCGGGGGATTCCTTGAGCCGGGTCTTCTCCCCGAACTCGTGGAGCGTTCCGATCGCCCACCCACCGAGAGCACGGATCCGCTCCGCCACCTCGTCGACCGTGCCGTTGAGCATGTTGTACTGTTCGTCCAGGAACTTGTGAAGTTCGCTGAACCCCGGCCCGACGACGTTCCAGTGGTAGTTCCGGGTCTTGGTGTACAAGACGAATTCGTCGGCCAAGAGCAATTCGAGCGCTCGCACGACCCCGGGCCGTTGTTCCGCTTCCGCCCCCAATGCCGCCCGCATCGTTTCCCTCGCTCCTCAAGGAGCCCGCCGCGGGTTACCACTTTCGTCAAGGCGGCTCGACATGGTGCGCGTCGGGCCGCCTGCGCTCCGTCGCCGCCGGGGCGGACCGGGCGAAGGCGGTCGTCGCGCGGCCACATCCGGAGCTCCGAGCGCACCCGGGCCTGGGGGTTCCGGGCCGAGAGCCCCACGATCGGTCGATCCGGACTTCACGTGCAGCCCGACCTCGGATTCCCGTCGCGTGAGACGCGGGCGTCGGGGGAACGCAGACCTCATCCGGCCGTGACGGCCGGGTCTTTACGCGCGGCCGCGTGCCCCCGAAGGGTGCGGTCTCCACCTCCCGCAAATCCCTTACCACGTCTCGGGTCTCCCGTTGCGTCTTCGGAAGTGAGCCTACGACGACCCCTCGTCCTCCCGGCACCCCCGGACCCCCATCGGAATCCGTCCGCCTCTCTCCTCGGACCGCCGCGGTCGGGCGTCGCTGGTTCCCGAGAGTTAGTGCCCCGCACTCCACCGCTTGGACGGGCGTCTATCGCGACCTCGCTCGGTGGGTGGTGATCGCCGTTCCGATCGGGATCGTCGCGGGGCTGGGCGCCGCGCTGTTCTATTACCTGATCGGGCTCCTCACCGGAACGCTGCTGGTTCAGCTGGCCGGACTGACGCTGCCGTCGGAGGGCACCGCCGCCCTCTCCCAGCTCACGTGGTCGAGTTCGTTCCCTCGGATACTCGTCGTCCCAGCGCTGCTCGTGATCGGCGGTCTCGCGGTGGGGATCATCGTCCGGGGAGCGGCTCCCGAGGTGGCGGGTCACGGGACCGACGCGACCATCCGTTCGTTTCACAAGAACGCCGGCAAGGTACGGGTCCGGGTCCCGATTCTGAAGACCATCGCGAGCGCCATCACGCTGGGGACCGGAGGAAGTGGAGGGCGGGAGGGCCCGGTGTCTCAGATCGGGGGTGGCTTCGGTTCGATCTGGTCGGATCTGTTCGGCCTGGGCGACAGGGACCGTCGCATCGCCCTGGCGACCGGTATGGGTGCGGGTATCGGAGCGATCTTCCGCGCCCCGTTGGGCGGAGCGGTCTACTCGGCCGAGATCCTCTACACGGGCGACTTCGAGCCCGAAGTGTTCGTCCCTGCGATCATCGCGTCGGTGGTGGCCTACTCGGTGTACTCCACCATCTTCGGCTTCCATACGCTGTTTGCGACGCCGAGCGCGCTCTCGAACTACGCCTTCGACCCCGCTCGGCTACCCCTCTACGCGGGTCTCGGGATCGTCTGCGGTGCCGTAGGGATATTCTTTACCTGGATGTACCACCGGACGGACTCGTGGTTTGGTTCGCGCCGCTGGCCCCCGGTCGTTCGGCCGGCGGCCGGGGCGGCCGTTGCCGGGGGCATCTTCCTCGGAGCATACTTCTTGTTGCCCGAGCAGGGGCACTTCGCTTCCCTTTCTTCGCTTTCGGTCGGGTACGGGTTCGTCCAAGCCGTGATGCTCGGGCGGCTCTCCTCGGGGAATTTCTCCGCGATGATCCTCGCGACTCTGTTGGCCGCTGTGTTTCTCCGGATGGTGATGACGTCGTTCGTGGTTGGCAGTGGGGGGAGCGCGGGCCTGTTCGGGACCAGCGTGGTCGTGGGGGCGTTCCTCGGAACGGTGGTGGGAGGGATCTCTCACAACCTGCTGCCCGGCCTTGTCCCGCTCACCATCGTACCGGTCTTCTCCATCGTCGGGATGATGTCATTCTTCGGCGGAATCTCGAAGGCGCCGCTGGGGGTGCTGATCATGGTGGTCGAGATGGCGGGGACTTACACGATCCTTCCCGCGGCGATGCTGTCGATCTTCGTGGCATACGTCGCTACCGGCCGGTCGCACATCTACTCCGAGCAGCTTCCGAGCCGCATCCAAAGCCCCGCGCACCAAGAGGAGTATCGAAGCTACTTCCTTTCCGGGACGCCGATCGGAGAGATCGCGAAACACGAGTCCGAACCCGTGCCCCCCTCCCTGCGCGTGCGCGAAGCGATCGACCTCGCGGTGGCCAATGGACGTTCGGTGCTTTCCGTCGAGCAGGGGGGAGCTTGGTTGGGAGCGGTTCGTCTGAGCGACCTGCTCCAGGTCCCGACGAACGAGAGTTTGCAAACACGGATGTTCGACCTCGTGCGGCCGGTGGAACTCCTTCTCCCGGCCGACCTCCCGGCCGACGAATCGCTCAGCCGTATGGAGCGTCAGGGAACGAACGTCGCCGCCGTCGTCTCCGTCGAGGGCCCGAGCCGAGTTATAGGTCTCGTGACACGCCGGGGCATCCGAGCGCCCGAAGCCGGCTCGCCACCCGTCTCGCGAACCGCGCGGTGATCGCGGTGGGGCGCAGCGTTCCACGACTAGGCGCCGGCCGGCCGTCCGTGACGAAGCTCGCGATCCGATCAAGGCGAACGCTCATCGTACCGGGGCGCCGGAACGCTGACGGCCACGGACTCCGATCCGCGGGCGCGGGAGAAGGTACCGCTCACCCGCGGATCGTGCTTCGACGTGCATCGGAACGTCATCAGCGGGAACGAAACGAACCGTTTCCTCGGACAGCTCCTCGAGGTGCCGCCTCGGAGATCTTGGGCTCGCGGGACAACGGGCCAACCACGGGTGTCCCGAATCGGCCGCGCCCATCCGTTTGCATCGCCACCGCTCGGGATAGGGGCCTGTCCCGGTATCGAGAGGGCATCGCTCCGGCCCAAGAGGTTCTGGGTGCGGTCGAAGCGCCGGCCGGTCCGTCTACCCCGAAGGGTGCGTCGCCCGTCCTCGGTCCGAGTCCGGCACCCTCCCCCGGCTCGCGTAGTGGAGCAGCACTTCTCCCCACTCGAGCGAGCTCGCCGACAGGAGCTTCAAGGTTCGCTGCTCCTTCAGCGTCCCCCAGTATCGGGGCCCCCGCCCGTAAACGACGGGCATCAGAACGAGCCAATAATCGTCCGCCAGGTCGCGTCGGAGGACGTCCTGGATCAACCGGGGGCCTCCCTCGATGATGATGTTGCCGCCCTTCTCTCGGAGCAGTCGCCTCACGATGGCCGAAAGGTCGCCCTTCATCAGCCGAGAGTTCTCCCAGCCGGTCTCCTTGAGCGTGCGACTGAGGCAGACCTTGTCCACGCGGTCGAGCCAGCGGGAGTACTCGAACATGAACTTCGGGTCGTTCGGTTTCCGCGCCCGAAGCGAGTGGGTATCCCGGTGACCGACGAACGAGCGTCGTCCCATGACCACCGTGGTGACGTCCTTGTATCGGCTCGTCCAAAAGGATCGGAAGAACTCGTCGGCCTCGTCCGAGGCGACATCCGAACCCGGGTACTTCGGGAACTCGCCGCGACCGTCGAGGGTCATGTACAGGTTGGCCGTGATTCTCCGAGTCATCTCTTCCTCCCCCTCCGCCACGACTCACCCGTCGTGCCCGGATCGAAGATCATGGCCCGTCTCGTGGACTGACTTCAAGTTCATGGCAAAGTAGGTCCGGCCCCATTCCGCTCCGCCGTAGAGATCGGTCCACTCCCCGATTCGGGCGAAACCGGAGTGCTCGACCGTGAGGAGCGACCCGTCGTCCTCCGGCGCGACGGAGAGCCGGAGGACCGTTCCGCGCAGCGAGACGCCAGGCCACGCCCAAGTCAACCCGATGCTCTTACCGGGTTCGAATTCGAGGATTCTTGCGGTGTGGGTGGGCCCTCCGGTCCATCCGAGGAGGTACGGGCCGGTCTTCTTCGGAGTGATCTCGGCTCGGCTCGGCAGCCACTTCACGAGCA
>JAKAVH010000080.1 GCA_021827545.1 Thermoplasmata archaeon | reverse complement strand
CGTGAGCTTGTTTGCGGTGAGCCCTTCCTTCGTCTCAAGATAGCTCAGGATCTGCTGGACCAGTTCGTAGGACGGGCGGATCTGTCCGCGCTCGATCCGCGACAGCGTAGCGTCGCTCCGATCCACCGCCCGAGCCAGCTCTCCGAGCGGGATCCCGAGCGCAGTACGGCGCCGACGGATCTCGCTCAGCGTGTCCATCGGCCGGGCCCACGGGGGTCGGGGTTAATTCCCTTGGGGCGTGCGCAGGGACGGCGGGCATTCTCGGGCAAAACGGTCCAGAGGCTGGATCGGCGGTCCGGGGAAAGGTAATGGACCCCCTCGATGTTGGGGGAATGGCATGGAGTCGCCCCCGCGTCGGATCGCGTGGATCAGTCCGCCACCCGAGATCTGCACGCTCTGCAAGGAGCCGCTCGGCGTCCCCGAGGAGACGAGCTCCTGGAACGGGAACCCGGCGCATCGAGACTGCGTGCGGATCCATCTGCTCCAGCGGGACCCTGCCTTCCACGAGGGCGGGGGGGCCGACGAGACGCCCGAGGAATCGGCCGACGCCCTGGACGGCGTCCTTCCGCGCGACGACGACGAGATGGACTTCGATTAACCCTCCGGCGCCCCGGGCTGCCCTCCAACGCCGTTCGAGGGGGAGAGTCTGTAGCACCTCCGGCTTCGCAACCAATAAAAAGGGCTGCTTCGTGGAGCGACGGGCCCACGTGGCCTACCGTAGGGGAATCGATGCCGGAAGTTGTCATCACCTGCGACTGGACGATGATGAGCAACCACCACGGGAAGGAGTTCCTGGGTTTCGGCACGACGACCCCGGCGTACGTGTTTCCGGAAGGGGTGTACCGGCGCCTCTTCTACCCGGTGATGCCGACGGACGAGCACGGCTACCCGCGGCAGGCCCCGTACGGGATGCGAAAGATCGAGGCATCGCTCATCGACGCCGGGTTCGATGCCCGTATCGTGCATCCGAGCTTCCTCGAGCGGTACATGCCGGGCGAGGCGAAATTGCTCCTCATTTCGGGTCACGACTACTTCGGTCTCAACCCGCCCAGCTCCACGTTCGGGGGCGTGATGCGCCGCGAGACCCTCAACTCGGTCAACTTCCGCAGGATGCTGTCGCAGCCTGCGGTGGTGGAAGCCCGTAAGCGCGGGCTCAAGATCATCGCGGGAGGACCCTGCGCCTGGCAGCTCTCCCCCGCGACGCGACTCAAGCTGCCGTGGATCCAGGAGTTCCTCGATTCCATCGGGGGGATCGACACCGTCGTGGAAGGGGAGAGCGACCTGTTCGTCCGGGAGATCGTGAGCAAGGCCCTCCACGACGAGTTCCTGCCTCCCCACGTCGTGCTCGCCGCGAAGGAGGCGCCGAAGGTCGAGCAGATCTCGTCGATCCGGTATCCGAGCGTCAACGGGCTGGTCGAGATCGGCCGCGGCTGCTGCCGCGGCTGCTCGTTCTGCTCGGTGACGACGCGTCCGACCCGCTGGTATCCTCTCGACAAGATCGAGGAGGAGCTCAAGGTCAACGCGAAGATCGGGATCCGCAAGGGGATCCTCCACTCCGACGACGTCTACTTCTACGGCAGCCCGAACATCATGCCCCACGAGGAGAAGCTGATCCCGCTCCTCCAACTCGCGAAGCGCCACTACGAACAGGTCGGCTGGAGCCACGTCGCGGTCGCGTCCCTCATGACCAAGCCGAAGCTCCTGTCGAAGTGCGCCGAGGTCCTCATCGACGACAAGCAGAGCTGGTGGGGCGTCGAGGTCGGCGTCGAGACCGGCTCCCCCCGCATGATCACGGCGGCCATGCCGGGCAAGGTCGCGCCGTTCAAGGCCTCGCAGTGGCCCGAGCTGGTCGTGCAGGCCGCGGGGCTGATGAACGACAACCACGTCTATCCGGCGTGCACGTTCATCGTGGGCCTCCCGCAGGAGACGGAGGAGGACGTCCGCCGGACGATTGACCTCATTGACGACCTATGGGACTTCAAGGCGCTCCTTGTGCCGATGTTCTTCGTTCCGCTCGGCCACCTCAAGAGCCGGGACTGGTTCCGCCGGGATCGCCTGAGCCCCCTGCAGGAGGAGCTCCTGAAGCGGGCGCTCACGCACGGGCTCCGACAGTCGAAGCGGATGCTGCGCGACTTCTTCGACTGGGAGGGAGCGCACACCGAGCTCTACCGCGGCGTCTTCCGGGGGTTCATCGGCTTCCTCGAGATGATCGCGAAGATGCACGGGCTCTGGAGCGACTCCGTGCGCCCGGGCCGGCCGATCGCCGACCCCAACCGGTCGCCCGAGAGCCTGCCGGTGCCGACGATCCCCGTCCGCGAGTAGGGCGCGGACCCTGGGCCCCCCGCGGGCGGGCCGACGCCCCTTACTCTTCGTCGGACGGGAGCTCTTCGGCGCGCCGCTCGCTCGGTCGGTGGACCGCCCGGGGTCGATACACGGGCAAGGGCCCGCCAAGGGGCCGTCCGCGCTCCCTCACCTCGAGGGTCGTCTCCTCCCCGTTGCTGTCGTAGGCTCTCCAGTTGCCCGGTCCGAACGGCGCGCCGAGGATCAGATGGCGCCGCCCCCAGTTCCGGAAGAGCCGGAGATCGGCGGCCGAGGGATGGAGCGCCCCCGACGGGTGCGAGTGCACGGTCCCAACGATCGAGAGGTCGGCGTGCAGCATGTAGAGGTGGAAGTTCGCGTGGCGCCGACCGGCGGTGCCCCCGGGGACCAGCAGGAGCTCGCCGATCACCCCCGGCGGGTCGGCGCGCAGGACCCCCCCGAACTCGTTCGGGAGCGCGGCCCGGGCGCTGGCGAGGGCGTGGTCGAGAACGTCCCGGGAGATCGCGCGCGGGGTCGCGCCGATCCCCGGGGCCCCTTCGGGGCGCTTACGGTGCGGGCGGAAGATCGGCACCTCTCGCCCCCTCTTCGGAGAACTCTTCGCTCCAGGGAAGGATCCGCTTGCCGCGCAACCGCTGGAAGAACCGGGAACCGAAGCGGACGAGCGTCGCGCGCCGCGGCGCCCGGTACACGGTGACGTACGAAGGGGGCGGGACCGGTACCTCCTCCTGCCCGTCGCAGATCAGCACCGAGGGGCGCTCGCGCTCCACGGACCGGAGGCGGACGGTCCTGAGGGGGTCGACGACGAGCGCCCGGGCCTCGACGCGGAACGGAGCGATGGTCGTCAGCACGAGGGCGTCGATCCCCGGATCGACGATCGGGCCGAGGGAGCTCAGGGAGTAGCCGGTGGAGCCGGTCGGGCTCGCGATGATGATCCCGTCCGCCTGGACCCGCCCGACGACGTGATCGTCGAAGGCGAGCTCGAAGAGGCCCATCTTCCCGACGTGGGCCGCGTGCAGGACGTACTCGTTGACCGCGTCCGGCAGCGGCCGGGGGCCGACCTGGGCGCCGAGCTTCATCCGCTCCTCGAGGTAGTACCGTCCCGCGAGCAGCCGCTCGAGCGCCGCGACGAACTCCGCGGGCCGCTGGGCCTCGACCTCGGCGAGCACGCCCACCGTCCCCGCGTTGATCGGGAGGAGCGGCGCGTCGCAGCGGTGGATGGCGTGAAGGAACGTCCCGTCGCCTCCGATCGCGATCACCACGTCCGGCCGGAGCGACTCGAGCGGCTCGTGCGGGAGCTCGGGGGCGACGTTGAGCGTCTCCTCGCTGAGCACGATCTCCGCCCGGCTGCCGATCTGGGCGACCGCGTGCCGGGCGAGCTCGAGCGCCGCCGGCTTGTGCGGGTTCGCGGCGATCGCGATCTTCATCCCGCCTCGGCCTCCGCGAGATCGCGCCCGAGGTTCGGGTCTCCGAACGCGAGGACGCTCGAACGGGCTTCCACCGTGAGCGGAAAGCGTTCGAGCGACCCTCCGCGCGAGTCGGTCGCTCCGCCCCCCGCTTCGCGGACGATGAGATAGGCGGCCGCGATGTCCGTGGCGCGCAGGTTCCGCCCGGGCTCTGCGTTCTCGAAGAGGTAGGCGTCGGCGCTCCCCTGCGCGACCATGAGCATCTCGAGCGACGCGCAGCCGAGGGACCGGACCCGGCGCGCCCGGCCGGCGATCCGGGCCGCGCGCTCCGTGGCACGCTGACCGAGGTTCACGAAGAATACCTCTCCACGGGGGTTCCACGGGCGGGTGCGGATCGGACGACCCTCGCGGAAAGCGCCCTCGCCCCGGGCCGCTGCCCACGTCGTCCCACGGTAGAGGTCGCGCACGAGTCCGACCTCGATGCCGCCGAGGTCCTTCGTGCCGAGCGCGAGGCTGACCGTGGAGAACGGGAGGTTCCTCAGCGAGTTCATGGTCCCGTCGATCGGGTCGACGACGAGCGTTCGGTGCCCGCCGCGCACTACTCGGCCCGCCTCCTCCGACAACAGGTCCCAGTCGACCCCCTCGGCGTCCAGAACGCGGAGGATCTCCGCCTCGGCGAGCCGGTCGAGCTCCTCGGTCGGCGACCCGTCGGCCCCCATCGCGACGACGTCCGCCCGCAACGGCGAGCTCGCCCAGTCCCGCACGACCCGGTGGACCGCGAGACCGATCCGGTAGAGCACCTCGAGCTCGGGGTGGACCGGTCGGCTCATCGCGTCGGGAACGGCGACGGGATATAGAGACCTGCGACGCCGGGCCCCGTCCGCGCCCCGGCGAGAGGTTATGTGGGCCGACCGCTCGGGCCGTCGATGGATCTCCAGTTCCTCGGAGGAGCCAACGAGGTCGGCTCCCTCGGCCTGGTCGTGCGCGACCAGGGCCGGACGCTCCTCTTCGACTACGGGATCACGCCGTCGGATCCCCCGGCGTATCCCCGGCCCGCGCCGACCAACGTCGATCTCGCCTTCCTTTCCCATGCGCATCTCGACCACTCGGGGATGACGCCGCTGCTGAGCCGGCTCCCGAAGGCCCGGCTGATCGCAACGCCCGTCACGATCGCGGTCGCCGACCTGCTCACGAAGGACGCGCTCAAGGTCGCTCGGCTGGAAGGCTACCTCGCCCCGTACACCCCGAACGACATTCACGCGCTGCACGCCCGGTTCACCGCCGTCGACCGACACGGGACCTTCCGCCACCACGGGATCGAGGTCGAATTCACTCCGGCCGGCCACATCCCCGGCGCGTCCATGATCCTCTATAAGGGTGACAAGGACGTACTGTTCACGGGCGACCTCCAGACGCTGCCGACCCACCTGGTCGGTGGAGCGGAGCCGGTGGAGTGCGACGTCTTGGTGATGGAATCGACGTACGCCGGTCGCGAGCATCCCGACCGGAAGGAGACCGAGCGGCGCTTCCGGGACAAGGTGCAGGAGACGGTCGCCCGGGGAGGGAAGGCGATCGTCCCCGCGTTCGCCGTGGGGCGCGCGCAGGAGGTCCTGATGTCGCTCGCGTCGTCCGGCTTCGAAACCTACCTCGACGGGATGGCCCGCCAGGTCAACGAGATCTACGAGGCGGCACCGGAGTATCTCGCCGATGCCCGTCGGTTCCGCCGGGCGATGGAAGGAGTGCACGTGGTCGAGCACCCCGGCGACCGCAGGAAGGCGCTGCGGGAGGCCGAGGTGATCGTGACGACGGGGGGGATGCTC
>JAKAVH010000138.1 GCA_021827545.1 Thermoplasmata archaeon | reverse complement strand
GAAAGAAGGAGGCCCAGAGAGCATGAACGGAACGCACCACGACCCGACGCCGAGCCCCCCTCCCCGAACCCCACCCTCAGGTGTACAAACGAGAAGGGAGCACGTCAGCTCACGCCGGAGTTCGGCCCAGTGTTCTTGCGAATATCGACGGCACGGTCAGAATGACGCTTGGCGATCTGAAAGATCTCTGCCTCTCGCCGACTCTGAAGTTCACAAAAGTTCCATTCCACATCGTGATCCCCGCCCGCCTCTCCAAAAGCGGCCGCGAGTACCACACATTTGGAACCGAAGAACTCGCGGACGCAGTCCTATCCTACCTCACAGAGAGAGAAGCACGATCTGAGACGCTGGGGGCCAGGTCTCCCCTGATAACGGTCGAGCCGATGGGGGCTCGAACTCTGTTCCACGTCCGCTCCGACAGTCCATTCATCACGACCCCCAAGATGATGGAGACTCTCCGGCCGGGACTGTGGTCGGTGCTGAAGGCTCGAACGTACATCTTCCGGTCCTACGCCTCGACGCAACTCTGGGTGGCGTCGAATCACGGCAAGATTACCCGTGGCGGGGTGGAGGCGATCATGGGCCACGACCTCGGCGGCGCGGGCCGGTACAATCTCGGCAAGAAGCTGCACTCCTCCCTAGTCGAGGAGCTACGCGAAGCGTACGACCGCTGCCAACCTTACCTTACGACCCGCCCGAACCGTGGTGAGACCGCGCGCAAGCGAAAATCGCGAGGGTCATGCTGCTGGGCCTCGGATACACAGAGGGGGAGCTCGCGTCCATCGATTTCGACAACCTGAATCGAGGCAACGACTGGTCGACGCGGAGGAGTTGCCGCATTACCTCGAAGAGGGATGGACTGTGGTCACCGCGGTCAACGGTCACCAGGTGGTGCTGAACCCTCCCTCGACAGGATGAGCCGGTACCAGCTGAGGACCTTCGCGGCGTACGCAATCCGGGGGATCTCGTCGGCTCGCCGAGGACCATGATTCGGAGCGGGTTCGAGTGCTCCAGCCCTTCGACCATCGCCTTCAGCCGACGGAGCGACACGGGCACATCGACCCGGTCCATCCGAGGAGGAGATGGCGGTCGGGAGGACGAAGCGGAGCCACAGGGTCCAGAACTCAAAGTTCCGCGAGCTATCCCGACCGCCACCGCACCTCGTGACACGGTTCGGAGATATACCGTCGCATTCGTCGGCGAACGGTGGGTGGTAGGCGAGGAGCCCGGGCCAGTCGCTGCCGAGATTCGATGGCGTTCGGTAACCTGCCGGTCTAAGCCACAATACGCATAGACCCGCACAATGAGGTATGCAGGCTCACCCTGCAGCACTCTCAGCCGGGTTCTAGACGCGCGAGTCCGCTCGCTGGCACCGGGTCCCGAGCGGCTCGTCATCCCAGGGGGTTCCCTTGGAGCCGCAGAAAGGACCCGGAAACCCGGTTAGCGGTGCGACACCCGTACCGCCATCTGGCCCGCGCCGCGTCGACCGACGTTACCGACGACCTGGTGGCGACGGGCACCGAGGATGGCTGCTGTCCACGGTCCTCGTTACCCTTCTGTGCGTGATCATCCTCCTGCTATCTGCTTCGGTTCCCAACCCCGCCATGCTCCTCGCTCCCAGCTCGAATCTCGGAACGGCGTCGCAAGGCGGCGGCCTGACGTATCCGCTCGACTATCCGTTCGCGGTCTCGGCGGACCTGTTCCCTTCGCCCACCGTGCTGAACTCGACCGGCTCCACCTCTCTGGTCCAGTTGATCTCGCTCTCCTCTCCGACCGCTCCCTCCGCGTTCGGCCTCCTCAACGTCTCGGGAAACGCCACGGGCCCGGACGGCCTCTGGTACTCCGTCGGCGGCTACTCCGCCGTTGCCGCCGAGATGATCCTCAAGGGAGCGCCGTGCATCTCCGGGTCGAAATCGGCCGGGGATTGTGTCGTCACGCCGACCGTGCCGGTCCTATGGTCGAGCCCGGCGCTCGTGGCCGCGAGTTCGAGCGGAGTTACCGCGGACGCCCTCGCGGCGTCCGGAACGGCGGTGTATGCCGCCGCGACCTCCGACGGAACGACCACTCTCTACGACTCGACCGACGGCGGAGCCGCCTGGTCGACCTTCGCCTCGGGGCTCACCGGCGCGGCCGAGGCACTTCTCCTCAACGCCACCGACATCGTCGCCGTGACGCGGAGCGGCACGGCGTTTCTCACCTACGAGGTAGGGCTTTCCGGGGGCGCGGGTCGCTCTTCTTCCGCGTTCTACGTGACGGGCTCGGGAGTCACGGGGGTCGTGGCCGCCTCCGCCACGGTCGTTCCCGTCGGAGGAGGCTGGAGATTCGTCGTCGCCGCGGGGGTGACCGGGCCGGACCAGGTCGAGGTCGCCACCAGTTCGAACGGCCTCAGCTTCTCTCCTTTCACCGTTATCGCCTCCTACAACGCCTCGGTGCCGAACTCTGCGCTTTCCTCCCTCGGGGCCACACGGCTCTACCCCTCGGGCGGAGTCCCGGGCCAGGTGGCGCTCGCTCCGGACGGCTCGGGTGTGCTCCTCCTCTTCACGTCCCGAGTTGCCGGGCAGGCGAGCGCGTTCACGATGGTCGCCGGCTCGGGAGGCAGCGACTGGCAGGGCCCCTATCCGGTCGCGGCGGGCGCCGGGTCGGTTCAGGACCCCGGCCTCGCTTCCTCCCCGGGAGGCGACGTATATGCCACATGGCGGGACGTGGCGAACGGGACCGGCACCACGGTCGAGACGGTGCTTGCCCCGACCGCCGCGGTCATCGAAGCCCCTACCGCGCTCCCGGGCTCCTCGCTCTCCGGGCTCTCGCCGACCGGTGCACCGGCGATCGCCGTGGACGGCTTCCAGCGCCCCCTCATCGCCTGGCCCGCGGTCAACGGCATCGCCCCGTCCTCGGGCCTGCTTGCCTACTCGGGGGGCTTCCTGACGGCGACGACCGCGACGGACGAGGTCAACCAGATCGTCACCGACCCGCTGAGCGCCAGCGACTTCGTACCGGGGGCTCCCGGAGGGAGCTCCCCTCAGAGCGTGTTGATCGCGAGCACCTCCACGGATGTCAACAGCATCGACACCCAGCTTTCCTCAGCCGAAGGCGGCAGCACGTCCGGATACTGCAATGCGCAGAATCTCACCGTGTTGGAGCTGTACGCGAACCTCACGAGGGTACCCTTGAGCTACGACGCCACGACGGGAACGACCTGCGCGTCGTTCTCGTTCCTGCAGCTCCACCCGACCATGTCGTATCTCGACCCGACCCTCGGCCCCCAGGCCGCGAACACGTATCTTGCAACGTATGCCGACTGGGCGCTCGAGGCAGAAGGTGTCGCTCTCACGGCGTCTCCCCTCGCGGCCGCTGCGGCTGCGACGCAGCCCGCGCAAAGTGGGATGATCGAATCCCCCACCGCATTTTCTCCGCCGGCTCCGACCGCACCGGCCAGCAAGACCGTCCAGGGAGGCACGGAAACGGTCACCATTACTCCCACGATCTATAGCCCCACGGCGCTGGATCTCTCGATCAGCGCCACGCCGCTCCCGACCTATACCAGTGCGTCCGTACTGGAGTACTGCTATACTTACATCGATCGCCGGCTCGAGAAGACGGGCGGAGTCAACGAGAACTTCTACACCTCGGCCGCCAAGACCTGGGTCAACGTGTCGCTGAACAACGGCACCGTGACCCCGTTCACGGGGACCACGTCCTTCCCCTCCGGCATCTTCCTGACGAATCTCACTCCGGTGAACCGCGGCAGCCCCGCGGACTACTGGAAAGCGGTATTCTCCATCGCCTTCCACGAGACCGTCACCTATTCGGTCTACGGGACGAACTGCCCCTCCGAACCCAAGGGACCCCAGCCGGTGACCCCGTCGTCACCGGCATCGCTGGGACCGATCCTCACCAACGGCACTTTCTGGACCGAGCTCGCGGTCGACCCGTATGCGGGACCCGAGACCTTCGTGACGTCAAGCTCCACCGGGAGCTGCCATGCGTATCCCTGCTATTCCCCGATCAACGTCAGCTGGACGAACACTATCGCCAGCCTTGACACGTTGACCCTGGCGAACGTGACGACCTACATCGACGGCCAGTCGGCGAGCACGTCCACCTACGCCGCTACCGGCGAGTCTTGGACCTCTCTTGCGCCGCTCGCTCTCGGGGACACCTACACGGTCACTGTCGCCGCGACGAGCCGCTCCGGCGGTTGGTCCTCCGCTCAGGAGCCCGCCGACTCGGTCGGCAGCATGGGCAGCACGTCCCCCGAGACGGGCTCCACGACCTGCACGTTCACCCTGAATCCGCCCTCCGAGACGATCGTGAGCGGTTCCGGGGCGACCTCCAACGTCACGGCGACCACCGCGACCATCATGTGGAGCGCCACCGGCTCGGTGGCCGGCGCGGGCTTTGTGACCTACTATGCCGTCGGCACGGGGAGGAACTTCACGGACGACCAGGTCAACGCCTCCGGAAGCGGCGGCACGTTCCACTACGTGGCCCAGCTGCATGGGCTCTCGCCGTGGACGGGCTATTCCGTGTCCGTTGGAATCGCGGCCTATCCTACCGGGAGCTCCCAGACCGGTTGCTACACCATCGTGCAGACAGATTCTCTTCCCACGTTCACGACCGCCTACGAGTTTCCCCTCTACGAACAGGATCGGCCGTATGACTCGATCTCCCGACAAGGCGGCGGCGCGGTGTTCCAGTGGTCGCTCCCGTGGAGCTTCCTCTCGATGGATCCGACCTGGGTCTCGGGATCGCTCACGTACTCCGACACCAACGGCACCATGGTCACCCCGGTCTCGCCCACCATCGACTACCAGGGCACCGGCGTCGGGTTCTCCGTCGAGTTGATGCTTTACCCGCCGAACACGACGTTCACAGCCAACGTCTCTCTCAACTATCGGGTCGGCTCGACGAGCTACAATGCCTCCAGCCCTCCTCTGACGTTCGTCTATCTTCGGGATACGACGGGCGACGGGCTCACGGACGCGGAGAAGCTCTATGGCTGGACGGTCACCTACACCACGACGGGCGGCTCGACGGTGAACCAGGCCGTGTCGGCGAACCCCGACTTGTTCGCGTCCAACGGTCTTGTCAACGACTACGTGGAAAAGCAGTTTGGACTGAATCCGACCACGGTCGACACGGCCGGCAGCCATATGCTCGACACGTGGAACCTCACCTTCGATCTTGGTTCGGCAGGGAGCGCGACCCTGCCGACCTCGGGATTCCACTACTGGTTCGAGAACGGTTCGAATCCCTTCGCGGAGCTCGCGGGGGCCTCACCTCCCGTCGCAGACCGGAACCTGACGAACCTGACCCCCCTTCCTTCCCGAGGTTTCCTAAGCGGAGACAGCTCCCCCTGGGCTTCCACCGCGCTCTGGAAGAGCTCCGCGCTGCAAGGTTTCGAGAACCTCTCCGCGGTACGGACCGCGGGATGGCTGCGCGCGGTCACCGGGACGTGGAACGGTCTCCGTACCCTAACGGTCTGGGGGAAACTATCGTGGGGAGCGAACCCGCTCGCCGCATCGTAGCAGCTCACGATTCTGGTCAGCGTCGTCCTGAACAGTGCCTGGTTCCTCGCGTACCCAAATTGTAAATCCGGGAAACCATTACCTCGGTGCC
>JAKAVH010000162.1 GCA_021827545.1 Thermoplasmata archaeon | reverse complement strand
CCGTACCTTGGTACCGCTGGACGAGCGGGCCGTCATCGCCTCGGTGGAGAAGACCGGTCGCGCCGTGATCGTGCACGAGGCGGCGCGGTTCTGCGGTTTCGGCGGCGAGCTGGCCGCCATCCTCGCGGAGAAGGCGTTCTACTCGCTGAAGGCGCCGATCGCCCGCGTCACCGGTTACGATACGCCGTTCCCGTACTCGCTCGAGCACGTCTACCTCCCGAACACGGATCGGGTCGCGCAGGCGGCCCGGACGACCGTCCGGGCGGGCTAGGTGGGAAGGGGACCCATGTTCGAGTTCCGTTTACCGGACATCGGTGAAGGGGTCGCCGAGGGCGAAGTCGTGCAGTGGTTCGTGAAGGAGGGCGACGCGGTTCGCGAGGACCAGACGCTGGTGAGCGTGCTCACCGACAAGGCGAACGTCGAGATCCCCTCCCCCAAGACCGGTCGCATCGCGAAGCTGCATGCCGAAGTCGGCCAGAAGGTGAAGGTCGGAGGCCTGCTGGTCTCGATCGACACCGACGCGGCCGGGGGCGGCGGTGCCGCGAGCCCGAGTCCACGCGCGCCTGACGGGCCGACCGAAGGATCCCCCCACGGCGGCGTTGCGCCCGCCGCGCGGAGTCCCACGTCGGGGAGCTCGGCACCCGCCCCCGCGCCCTCGTCCCCGGCTCCGACCTCCCCCCCCGGCCGGGTGCTCGCTTCCCCGTACCTTCGACGGCTCGCCCAGGAGAAGGGCATCGACCTCGCGACGGTACGGGGAACCGGCCCGGCGGGCCGCATCACCGAGGCCGACCTCGCGACCGCCCCGGGCGCCCGGTCCGCCGCGTCGGAGGGGATCCCCGGTGCCGCGGCGGTTCCGCAATCCGAGAGCGCCGCGACGCCGGTCGCTGGGCCGGCCACGTCTCGCTCGACGGCAGCGATCGGACCGGTCGTACCGGCCTCCGAGGTCCGGGAGCGGATCCCGATCCGCGGGATACGGCGGGTCATCTCCGAGCACATGAGCGAGTCGACGCACCGGGCCGCGCACTTCACCTACGTCGAGGAGGTCGATGCCTCCGAGCTCGTCCGATTGCGCGACCGGATGGCGAAGCATGTCGAAAAGCAGGGAGTCCGGCTGAGCTACCTCCCGTTCATCCTCAAGGCGGTCGTCGCCGGCCTCAAGGCCCATCCCAAGCTGAACGCCACCATGGACGATGCCCACGAGGAGCTGATCCTGCGCTCCGTCTACCACATCGGCATTGCGGCCGCGGCTCCCGAGGGACTGATCGTCCCGGTCGTCCGGGACGCCGACCGGAAGAGCGTCGCCCAGCTCGCGCGGGAGATCCAGGACCTCGCCGAGCGAGGGCGGGCGGGGAAGCTCGGTCGCGGGGAGTTGACCGGTGGGACCTTCACGATCACGAGCCTCGGGGCGCTCGGCGGGCTCTTGGCGACCCCGATCCTGAACTACCCCGAGGTCGGGATCCTCGGCGTGCACAAGATCCAGCGGCGCCCAGTCTACAAGCCCGACGGGTCGATCGGTCCGGCCGATCTCATGAATCTCTCGGTGTCGCTCGACCACCGGGTCATCGACGGGATCGAAGGGGCCCAGTTCCTCGCGACCGTCAAAGCCTACCTCGAGGATCCTCACCAGCTGTTCGCCGAACTCGCCTGACCACCGAGGAGCCGGTCGGCGCCGGAGGATGACCATGAACCCGGATTCCGCCGTGGAACCCCTCTCCTACACCCCCGAGGAGGCGGCGGCGGCGCTGGGACCGGAGTGGACCGCGACCCTGGAGAAGGCGTACCGCTGGATGGCCCTCGGGCGGGCGTTCGACGCGCGGATGCAGGGGCTCCAGCGGCAGGGCCGCATCGGGTTCTACGGCGCCGCGACCGGGCAGGAAGCGGTGAACGTGGCCGCCGGCCTTGCCTCGACCTCCGACGACTGGGTGTTCCCGGGCCTCCGCGAACAGCTGGTCGCCCTCGTTCGCGGCCTCCCGCTCGAGGAGTACGCCCACTCGATCTTCGGGGACGCGCTCGATCCGGCCCGGGGCCGCCAGATGCCCTGCCACCCGACGGCCCGCCCCGCGCACTACGTCTCGATGTCCTCGGTGATCGGGACCCAGATCTCGCAGGCCGTCGGGTTCGCCTATGCGCTCCGGCACCGTCGCGAGCGGGGAGTCGTGCTCGCGTTCTTTGGCGACGGAGCGACCAGCTCGAACGATTTCCACGCGGGCCTCAACTTCGCGGCCGTCTTTGACCTCCCCGTCGTCTTCTGCTGCGCGAACAACCAGTGGGCGATCAGCGTGCCGGCCGAGCGTCAGACGGCCGCCGCGAGCTTCGCCGCGAAAGCCCCGGCGTACGGTCTCGAGGGCCGCCAGCTCGACGGCACCGACTTCTTCGCGGTGTATCGGGAGCTCTCGATGGCGCTTCGGTCGGCCCGGGCGGGCGGCGGGCCGGTGCTGCTCGAGCTGCGGACCTATCGGCTGACCCCCCACTCGAGCTCCGACGATCCCCGGCGCTACCAGCCGGCGGGCTGGGCGGAGGAAGGGGCCCGTCGCGATCCGGTCGCCCGACTGGAAGCCTGGATGCAAGCCCACGACCTCCTGCCGGCAGATCGGCGGGCCAAGATCGCCGCAGCAGCCGACACGACCGTCCGAGCAGCGGTCCGGGCGGCCGAGGCGGCCCCGCCCCCCGCCCCCGAGACCCTGACCGAAGACGTCTATGCCTCTCGTTCCTCGGGCCCCGCGGAGGGAACGGAGTAGCGCTCCGGGAGCGGCGACCGTGGCCGGCACGTACGCACGATCGACCGAGGTCCTCGTCATTGGCGGGGGCCCGGGAGGGTACATGGCGGCGATCCGGGCCGGCCAGCTCGGAAAGAAGGTACTGCTCGTCGAGAAACGCGACCTCGGCGGCGAGTGCCTGAACCGGGGCTGCATCCCATCGAAGGCCCTCATCCACGCGTCCCGGCTCTACGCCGCCCTTCGGTCCGAGGCCGGCGAGATCGGGGTCCTCGCGCCCGACGCGAAGTTCGACCTCGCCACGACGATGCGCTGGAAGGAGTCGGTGGTGGCCAAGGAGCGTCAGGGCGTCGCCACGCTCCTCAAGTCGGCCGGGGTCACGGTGCTGCCCGGGCAGGCGCGCTTCACCGGCCCGCGCTCGGCCGACCTGGCGGCCCCCGACGGGGGCCATGAACGGATCGACTTCGAGTTCGCGGTCATCGCCACCGGAGCGGTCCACTCCACGCTCCCCGGTTTCGAGACGGACGGGGAGCGGGTGGTCAACGCCTGGGAGCTCCTCTCGCTCTCCTCGCTGCCGAGGTCGATGCTCGTGCTTGGCGGAGGGGTCAGCGGCTGCGAGCTCGGCGAGTTCCTCGCCCGTCTCGGGGTCGAGGTGACGATCGTCGAGCTGTTGCCGCAGCTCCTGCCCGGCATGGAGCCCGACCTCTCGAGGGAGCTGACGCGGGCGCTCGAACAGCTCGGGGTCCGCGTGCGGGTCGGAACGAAGGCGCTCGGCCTTCTCCGCGAGAAGGACCGCCTCCGCCTGCGGGTGGAAGGCGCCTCCGGGCCCGAGGAGCTGACCGCCGAGCGGTTGTTCGTGACGGTGGGCAAGCGGCCCGAGAGCCGCGACCTGGGGCTCGAGGAGGCCGGCGTTACCTTTGACGCGAGGACCGGGTTCGTTACGGTCGACGACCAGCTGCGGACGAACCAGCCGCACATCTTCGCGGTCGGGGACGTCGCGCGGCCCCCGATGCTCGCGCACAAGTCCTATCGCGAGGGAATCGTCGCCGCCGAGGCGATCGCCGGTCGACCGACACGCTTCGACTTTGAGGCGATGCCCGGCGTCGTCTTCACGGTCCCCGAGCTCGCCACGGTCGGGCTGACCCGGGCCGACGCGGAGACCCGGGGCTACCGGCCGCGGGAGGCCCGGTTCCCGTACGCGGCCCTCGGCCGTGCGCACGCGAGCCACGCGACGAACGGTTGGGTGAAGGTCGTCGGCGACGAGAGCACGGGGCTCCTGCTCGGTGTTCACGCGGCCGGTGAGGGGGTCGGCGATTTCATCGCAGAGGCGGCCCATGCGATCGAGATGGGCGCGACCGTACGCGATCTCGCCCAGACGATCCATCCCCACCCCACGTTCAGCGAGGCGCTCGGCGAGGCGGCGCTGCTCTGGCTCGGCGAGCCGATGCACGTCGCCCGGAGGCGGTCCGATGACCGAGGTCGTTGACTGGGGGCGGCGGGAATATCCTCCCGCCCTCGAGGCGATGCGGGAGCTCGTCCGGGCGCGCCGGGCGGGCACCGTCGGGGATACCCTCGTCCTCGTGGAGCATCCCGCGGTGGTCACGGTCGGTGTGGAAGGCGACGACGGCAGCGCCGAAGCGAGCGGACTACCGGTGGTCCGGGTCGAGCGGGGGGGCCACGCGACGTATCATGGCCCGGGGCAGCTCGTCGGTTACCCGATCGTCGACCTCGACCGACGCGGGCGGGACGTGCGTCACTTCGTCCACGACCTCGAGGAGGTCGTGATCCGGACGCTCGACGCGTTCGGACTGCGGGGGACCCACGTCGGGGGCCGTCGCGGGGTCTGGGTCGACGGAGAGCGCAAGGTCGCCTCGATCGGTATCGCGGTCGATCACTGGGTCACGTTCCACGGCTTTGCCCTCAACGTGTCGGTCGACCTCGCCGAGTTCCGCCGCATCCGCCCGTGCGGGTTCGACGGCTCCGTGATGACGTCGATCTCCCGCGAGCTCGGCCGCACGGTGCCCCTCACGGAGGTCCGGACACCGCTCCTACGGGCCTGGGAAGCTGTGTTCCCGTCAGAGCCGCCGCGCGGCGCCCGAGCGAGCGAGCCGGCCCGGCCGCCCGGGGCTCCGTCCGCGGCATGAGCGCCTCTTCGGAGCGACCCCGTCTCCTTCTGGTCGGGGGCGCCGGCGGACTGGTCGGCCGGCACGTCCTCGCCGAGTTCGGATCGGACTGGACGATCCGCTCGGTCCACCCCCACCCGGCCGCGGGGGAAGCCGCCCGGGGGGTCGAGTGGGTCCCGCGGGACGTCGGGGAGATCACGGACTGGGGACCGTGGCTCCGGGACGTCGACCTGGTGCTGAACGTCGCATGGTACCGATTTGGCCCGGAACGGCGGTTCCGCTCGCTCGCCGACGGACTGCTGCGGCTCGTTCGCGCCTCCGAGGGGGTCGGGCTCCGTCGGTTCCTCCACGTGAGCGTCCCCGACGCACCGGCGGCACTCGAACGCGGGTTTCCCTATCTCGTCGAGAAGCGCCGGGTCGACCGGGCCCTCGAGTCGAGCCGGCTCTCCTACGCGATCGTGCGGCCGACGATGCTGTTCGCGCCGCGGGACAAGCTCCTGTCCGTGATGCTCCGGACGATGCATCGGTATCACCGGTTCCCGATGTTCGGCGACGGGGGCTACCACGTGAGCCCGCTCTCGGCGCCCGACCTCGCCCGCATCCTTCGCCGCGAGGCCAGCCTCTCGATCTCGCACAACGTGACGGCCGGAGGCCCCCAGCGGTGGCGGTACTCCGACCTCACGGACGAGATGTTCCGCTACCTCGGCCGGACCCCCCGGTACTTCCGGCTCACGCCCCGCGGTGCGCTGCGGCTCGCCCGGCTCCTCGAGACCGTGGGCTCCTCG
>JAKAVH010000211.1 GCA_021827545.1 Thermoplasmata archaeon | reverse complement strand
CTCGACCGGTACGATTCCCAGCACGGCCTCGTCACGGCGGGCACGGTGAACCCCGAGGTCCTTCGGCCCGACCACGCGCTGAACCGCCTCGAGAAGATCATGGACGAGTACGGCGGCGGCGTCAGCGCGAACTACACGACCAGCCGGGCGTACCTCGAGCGTGGGCTCCACCACCTCGAGCTCCTGAAGACCGACATGAAGAAGCTGGCCGCCCAGGACCTCCACCAGCTCCAGCGCGCCTGGGAGCTCCACCACCGAGTGTGGACGGCGGAGGCCGTCCTGCGTCACACCCTCTTCCGCGAGGAGACCCGCTGGCCCGGCTACTACTACCGCGCGGACTTCCCGCACGTCGACGACGAGCGCTGGAAGTGCTTCGTGAACTCGGTCTACGAACCCGCGACCGGCCGCTGGCGGGTGTTCACCCGACCCTACCGACCCCTCTTTTGAGGGCCGGGCTTCCGGTACTCGGGGCGCTCTCGATGGACGGTTGGGCCGGCCGGGTTCGTTCGGACCCGGCGGCGCTCATCCCCGAACCCGCGTCGGCGCTCCACGAGGTCCTCGACGAAGTGGAGGCGGCGTTCGGCCGGCGCCCGTGGCCGCTCCTCGTCGACCTACCGGCCGACCGACCGATCCAGGTCGTCGGCGACAGCCACGGCGACTGGCCGGCGGTCTCCGCCGGGGTCCGGTTCGCCCGACGGGGCCCGACGCCCGAGCGGTTCGTCGCCCTCGGAGATTACGTCGACCGGGGCACGCGGGCCCAACCGGACCCGGCGGCGTTGCCGAACGGCTCGATCTGGAACGCCGCGTACCTCCTGGCCTGGGCGGCCCACGACCCCGATCGGATCGTGCCGCTTCGCGGGAACCACGAAGCGACGCGCCAGATCCTCGTCCCGGGACCCACCCTCCTGCGCGAACTCCGCCGGGCGTACCCGCCGCGAGACGCGCTGCCGCTCTTCGAGCGCCTCGTCGGTCTCCTCGAGCGGTTGCCGCTCGCCGCCCGGAGCGAGAACGGGGTCGTGTTCGTCCACGGAGGGATCCCGCCGGCGGACCGGCTCGATCCGAAGAGCTGGCGGAGGGACGACCTCGCCCTGCTCGAGGGCCTCCTGTGGAGCGACCCGAGCCTGGAGTACGAGGATCGGGCCGCGGGGTTCCCGTACGGCCCCGAGGAGCTCGGGGGTTTCCTGCGCGCGGTCGGGTGCCGGGTGATGGTCAAGGGCCACGCGCCCGACCATTCGGGCCGGGCGATCTTCGACGGGCGCCTCCTCACGGTACACACGAGCGACATCTTCGCGTCGTTCGGGCAAGGCGGTGTTCTCATGGCGGAGGTCCCGGCCGGACGACGGGTCGAGAGCGCCGCCGACCTCGCGCTGCGGTCCTGGAACGGCACCGACTGGGTCCTTCGACCGATCGCGGGACTCGCCCGGGAGGCCTAGCGCGGTGATCGTCCTCGTCCTCGTCGTCGCGCTGCTCGCGATCGCGATCGCGGCCGGATTCCTCGGTAGCCTGGCCGGGCTCGGCGGGGGCGTGATCCTCACGCCGGTGCTCGTCCTGTTCTTCGGGATCCCGTTCGGGGACGCGGTCGGCGCGAGCGCGGTCAGCGTGCTCGCGACCTCGACGACCTCGGGCGCGGCGTACGTTCACGACCGCCTGACCGACCTTCGGATCGGGAACTTCCTCCAGATCGCGACGGTTCCGGGCGCCCTCATAGGGGCCACGGCGACGGTCCTGCTCGCCCCGACGAACCTCGTTCCCGTCCTCCTCATCGTGCTCGGCCTCGTCCTCCTCTCGACGGTCCCCGGGAGCATCGCGATGCGCCACGAGGAGCATCCCCCCGACGGTCCGGGAGACGCGATCAGCCGTCACCTCAAGTTCGAGGGCAACTACTACGACCGGCTGCACCAACGGGTCGTGCACTACCGCGGCCAGAACTCGAAGAGCGCGCTCGTCGTGATGTTCGCGGCAGGTATCGTCTCGGGGCTCTTCGGGATCGGGAGCGGTGTCCTCAAGGTCCTCGCGCTCGACCGCGCGCTGAGGCTCCCGATGAAGGTCTCGACCGCGACCAGCAACTTCATGATCGGCGTCACCGCGACGGCGGGCGTCGGGGTCCTCTTTGCGGGGAACCTCGTCTTACCGCTGCTCGCGGCTCCGGTCGCGATCGGGACGACGACCGGCGCCTACCTCGGGAGCCGCCTTTTGCCCGGCCTGACGAACCGTCTGATCCGGTGGCTGTTCGTCGTCATCCTGATCGTCCTGGCGGTCGAGACGCTCGTCCGGGGGGCGGCGATGCTATGACGGCCCCGTCGACGGCTCCGTCCGAGCTCCCCGAGGACCCGACGTTCCCCCCCGCCGCGTACGAACGGATCTCGCGGCTGTTGCGCGGCGGGGTCCTCCTTTTCCTCGTGTTCGCGGGAGCCGGGATGATCGCCCGGACCGCGATCGACCCGAACGAGACCGTGGCCGCGATCCTCGCGAACCCACCCCTCTCCCGGTTTGCCTCGGTCGGAGGGTTCCTTTCGGCGCTGGCGGTCGGAAGCCCCGAGGCGCTGATCACCCTCGGGATCTACGTGATGGTCGGCGTGACGATCGGTCGTGTCGTCCTCGCCGCCGTCGACTTCCACCGGGGTCACGAGCGTCCGCTCGCGTTCGTCTCGACCGCGGTCGTGGCGCTCCTCCTCCTCGGCCTGTTCGTCGTGGCCCCGTTCGTTCGCTAGCGCGCGGTCGCGGGAGAGGGTCACGAGGAGAATCGGAAGATGGCAGAGAAAATGCGGATCTGGGTGGCGGTGAAGAACGGCGTCGACGTGAACCTGGCGCGCGCGGACCGGGCGACGGGGCTCGTCAAGCTCGACTCGGCCCCCCGGCGCACGAGCGACTTCGACAAGAACGCCGTCGAAGAGGCCGTTCGCCTCCGGGACAAGCGGCCCGGCGCGGTCGTGACCGCGATCTCGGTCGGTGGACCGGCGGCGCGCGAGGCGCTCCGCGACGCGGTCGCGATCGGCGCCGACGAGGCCGTCCTCGTGACGGCCCCGAACTTCGCGGAATGGGACACCCGGGCGGTCGCCCGGCTCCTCGCGGCGGCCTCCCGCGCGCTCGGCGGGTTCGACCTCTTCGTTCTCGGGGAAGGGAGCACCGACCACTTCGCGGGACTCGTCGGCCCCCGGCTCGCCGGGGAGCTCGGCTGCGCCGACATCGCGTACGTGCGCCGGCTCACGGTCGAGGCGGATGGGGTCGTGGCCGAGAAGGACCTCGAGAAGGAGGTCGAGACCGTGCGCGCCCGCTTCCCGGTCGTCCTGACGGTCGGCCAGGAGATCAACACGCCCCGGCTGCCGACGTTCATGTCGAACCTGAAGGCCTCGAAGAAGGAGGTCCGCGTGGTGTCGCCGGCCGACCTTTCCGTGGCGGCGGAGGCGCTCGCCCCGGTGGTCGTGACCGAGCGCGTCGCCGTCCCCGAGGTCCCGAGGAAGCAGGTGACGATCTCGGGCGCTTCGCCCGACGAGCTCGCCGCCCGGCTCAAGGATGCCCTCCGCGCCGAGGGGGTCCTCCCGTGAGCGACGAGGTCGTGCTCTGCTACAGCGAGGAGACCGGTCTCGCCGAGGAGCTCGTCCGCCTCGCGCGGGCGGCGGCGCCGAGCGACGGGAGCCGGGTCCGCGCCGTCGTGCTGCCGGGCGCCCCCGCCGACGCGGCCGACCGGCTCGTCGCCGCGGGCGCGCACGGCATCGACGCGGTGACCGGAGCCGCTTCGCCGGACCCCGCCGCCACGTCCGACGGGCTGCGCGCGGTCGTCGTCGCCACCGCTCCGACACTCGTGCTGATCGGCTCGACGAAGCGCGGCCGGGAGGTCACGGGGCGTCTCGCCGGTGCTCTCGACCTGCCCGCCGCGACCGGCGTGACCGCGCTGCGGCTCGACCCGGACGGGATACGGGTCGACCGGGAAGCGCTGAGCGGGAACGCGGTGGCCGTGGAGCGGATCGTCCGCCGGCCCGCCGTCGTGGCGGTGATGGCCGGTTCGGGCGCCCCGACGGCCACGGCCGTGACGTCCGTCGATCGCCGCACGCATCCCGTCGCGGCGTTCGAAGCGAAGACCGAGCGCTCGGAGGTACGCCCCAAGGCGGGCGGTCAGCTCGAGATCGAGAAGGCCGACCGGATCGTCACGATCGGACGGGGCCTCAAGAAGAAGGAGGACCTCGCGATCATCGAGGCGCTCGCGAAGGCGCTCAGTGCGGAGGTCGGCTGCACCCGCCCCCTCGCCGCGGAGTCGGGGTGGCTCTCGGACGACCATTGGATCGGCCTCACCGGTCACCGGGTACGCCCGAAGCTCTACGTCGCGATCGGCGTCTCGGGAGCGGTCCAGCACCTGGTCGGGATGCGTTCCTCGAAGGTCGTGGTCGCGGTCAACAAGGACCCGAACGCTCCGATCTTCGCCCAGGCCGATTACCGGATCACGGGCGACCTCTACCAGGTCGTCCCCGCCCTCGTTAAGGCGTTCGCCTGAACGGACGCGGGCGCGCGCCCGGCCCCCCGCCCGGGTCGGTCCCCCGGCGGCGGAGCGCTGGACCGGGGGTCGTGCGAACGGTGGCGGCCGCCCCGGCGGTCCGCCGTTCGGGCCGGGGATCGCCGAAACCCGCGGCCCGATGCGAATCCCGGGAGCGGTGCGCGGGCGAGCCCTCGGAAAGGACGGCGCGCTACGGGGTGGGAGAAAGCCAGGCGACCACGAGGAGCACGACCCCGAGCAGGAGGAACGCGACCTTCAGACGGTACCCCACCGCTCGGCTCGGCCGCATCGACGTAAGGATGGAACGGCATAGGATATACTTTCGTGGGCGCACCGGAACGGGACCGCCGACGCGACGGAGCCGATGGGAAGAAGTAGAAGCGACGCGACTTCCCCCCGGGATGCGGCCGAGGGCGGAGGGCGTCGCGATCGTCGGAGCCGGGAACATGGGCTTGGCCCTCGCGCGCGGGCTGGCCGTCGTCCTCCCCCGGGCCCGCGAGCGGGTCGTCCTCAGCGGGCGCGACGCCGCGCGGGTCCGCGCGGCGGCGCAGACGGCCGGCGTTCGGGCCGCCCGGACGAACGCCGAAGCGGTCCGCGCCGCGGCGACGGTCGTGCTGGCCGTCAAACCCCAGATCGTGCCCAGCGTGCTCGCGGAGATCGGCCCCGAGCTCGCCCCCGGCGCGACGCTCCTCTCGATCGCCGCCGGCGTCCCGACCGACTATCTCGCGGCGCGGGTCCCCGCGGGCGTGGGGGTCGTCCGGGCGATGCCGAACGTCGCGGCGGCCGTGCGGGCCTCCGCGACCGCCTTCTGCGCGGCGAAGACCGCACGAGCGATCGACCGGCGCCGGGCGCGCGAGGTCCTCGAGGCGATCGGAGTCGTGGTCGAGGTCGACGAATCGCTCATGGACGCGGTCACCGGCCTCAGCGGTACCGGGCCCCTCTACCTGTTCCTGATCCTCGAGAGCCTCTCCGACGCCGGCGTCAAGGTCGGCCTCTCCCGAGAGGTCGCGACCCGCCTCGCGATCCAGACGCTCGTCGGGTCCGCCCAGCTGGTCCGGACGACGGGCGAGCATCCCGCGAAGCTCCGGGACCTCGTCACGAGCCCCGGCGGGACCGCGATCACCGCGCTCCACT
>JAKAVH010000139.1 GCA_021827545.1 Thermoplasmata archaeon | reverse complement strand
CAGTTAGGGGTTCCGTTCTTCGTCCATTCTTCTGGGCCGCACTCTTATTCTACACAGGGTTCGGTCTAATCATGTACTTCGTAAACTTTGTCGTGCGAGACGGAACTCCTTGGTCCGTGATGATAGTGATCGATGCGTTTTCGCTCGTGGCCTTTACCTACTTCGCTTGGCTCACCCAGAGTCTCCAGGCCTACAGCATAACGCTCACAGATGAGGGTGTTTACCTGACCTATCGAAGCCCGATCCCGGGAAGGGCTGGTCCGACGGCACTTGTGGAGTGGAAATACTTGAGGGAACCCTTTGCTCATGCAGGCTTCGTCACTATCAAAACGAATCAGGCCTCGACCTGGCTCAATCTCTCCTACGAACAAGCTCGGGCAGTGCTCATGGACGAAAGATGCCCGTTGAAGGGGAATGTACCATCCTCCGTTGCCCAACGAATAGAGGGGCTCTCGTGATCTGGTCAAGCCCCAAAGAAGTATGTCGCGGAGTCGCTGATCTGGCCCGAATGATTGTCCGCGCCCAGGGTGGCTGACACCGTACCGGAGGGATCTGCATCCGCTCTGGCCGGAGAGTCCTCGCAGAGGCCTTCCCTCTCGAAAGGGTCTGCAACACCGAGTGAGGGCCTTGCCGTTGCTTAAGGCGAGTATATATCAAGGGCATCGGGTGCCGTCTAAAATTGCCGGGGTTCTGGCAGCATCCAACCCTTCGTGAGTCGGTCACAAGAGGAGCCGATTCGACGCCTATCCGGGTCGCTAACCCGAGAGTGTGTGGCGACGTGTGCGGCTTACCGCACGCGCGAGAAACGGTCGCCCGAGTTTGGCGTACCGACGAAGTTCCTGATGCCACCCCTGTGGCCACAAGGGGGAGTTTCGGAACATGACCCCTCTATCAGCACGGGGGCCCCCAGCAGTAAGGCCGCCCAGTGTGTTCACGACGGTTCGATGTCTCTTCGTCGACTATGGGGAGAGGTTTTGAAAAAAATTCCCGGAGGCTCCCGGCCGACTCGCGCTTGAGTTGTCCGACAGCGTTATCGGCCGGGAAGTCGTGGTAGATGACCTCGTCGAAGCGCCTAGCAGGGGACGAGGCGAGGCAGGATATACTCGAGTTATGTCCGGAGGGAAACCATGAAGGCTCCATTGATCGAGGTGGGTCAGAAGGACCCCAGATCGCTCGCACGATCTGCGTCGGCGCGAATCAATGGGAGCACTCTCCAGACCCCCGACCTTGCCCTTGACGTCGCGTACAGTCGTCCAGTTGGCCCAGAGGTTCTCGCGCAGCGAGAATTCGGCGGTCGGACGACCTTAGTCGAGGTCTACCGGACCCTAACCTTAGATCGAATCAATGAATGCGTAGGGTCAGGAGAGTCTGCCGATGCTGCGCGGCGAAAGTTGGAGTCGGAGTTCGGGGGGTCGCTTCGGAGAGCGGCCGACGCGGGTGGGATTCCAGTTCTGCTTCTCTCCCTGACAGACAATAGCCGAAATCCCATTAACGCCGTACCGGAGCAGACGGTCCTCGGGTTTGTGATGGACCTGCTCTGGCGACCCGAGAATCGGGTGATCGTTCCCCCTCTTCTCGGGGTCTTAGCGCAGGGCTCACAATACGACTCCCTACTCCGGGAGTTCGTCCTACGGGAACAGACCGTTCAGGAACGATGGGTGATGGCTGCGATCCCATCGACCTATCGGCCGGCCACGGAGGAGATTATCACGAAGTACTGGAGGGCTGGGGCAAGGGCCTTCGCCCTCGACATGCAGGGCCGTGGGTTCTCGGGGAACGCCAGTGCGATCAGTTTAGTGCAACGTACCCTCGGCCGCTTGGCCAAGGATTCGAAGGAGGCCTTCCTCCTCCACGCCATCAACTCCAAAGAGAAAGTCGGTGCCCTCGGTCGCGCTAGGTCAAACTGCCTAATCGGTTCAGCGTACGGTTTCGATACTGTGGGGCTAAATCACATTGCCCCGAAGGGCTTCGGCGCTCATGTTTCTCCGGCGGAAGAGGTTGCGAAAGTGAGCCTGCTTCAATCCTCCGACTACGGCTACCACGGACTTGGCGAACTCCGCCAAGAGCGATCGTCCGGAGGTGAGGTCGAGCTCGACACGTTCCCTTTCGAGTCGGAATCACTGGACGCAGTAATCCAACGTGCAAACCCTGAGCACGCACGGGTGGTCGCCAAGAAGCATAATTTGACCAAATCTCTCAGAGAAACTGTCGAACTCCGGGCAAGCCTCGGTGCGGGTCGGTTCGCAGAGTACATCGGGTCGAAGTCTCGTGTTGTCGAAGATTACGCGTCGGTCTTGGACGTAGTTCAAGACGTTCGCCATCGGACGCTGAGGCTGGATCCATGACGGTTTCCGAGCTGAGCCCCCTCGAGAGGGTAACGCTCCTCCTCCTGTATGCCCCGTCGGCGCCGCGTGGAGACTCAGAACCGATTCCCGGGAAGGTCCACCTCGCGAAGGAGCTGTTCCTCCTTTGGAAGAACGAGTTCTTTCGGCCTTCATTAAGAGGCATTCGTTTTGAGCCGTATCGATTTGGCCCATGGACCGATGCGATCGACGCTGCACTCGACGAACTCGTGAGCCGCGACCTAGTCCTTGTTCGACCGACCGGCCGTGCTCAAACGATTGGTCTGACGCGAGCGGGAAGGAAGGCAGGAGAGAAGCTTTGGGACGGGCAGCCAGCGAGAGAACGTGCGGTTCTGACCGATATCAAATCTAACCTTAACCCGCTCTCAACCGGGGCCCTCCTTTCCCGCATATATTCTGCGTACCCCGAATTCGCGGTGGCTAGCGAATGGCAGGGCGCTCGGCCACTGGAATAGACCGTGATCTTCGCAGATAGTGGTTACTTTATCGCCCTTTGGAATCCTCAGGACTCGTTGCACGAAGCGTCGGTGACAATCGAGCGACGGCTCCGAGAAAACGGCTGGGCTCGAGGTCTTGGGGACTTGAGCACCTGTCTCCCCATGGCCTGGGAGATTGCCGAGGGCATTTCTCGCTCCCGAGGGACTAATGAAGGAGCGGCAGCATATGCTCGGGTCACAAACTCATGCCGCGTTGTCCGACCGACCGAGCGAGATGTGCAATTGGCGTTTGACAAGACGTTCAGGGTCTACCTGGACCTCCCACGGAAGACGCGGCGCCCAGGGATGATCGACAGTATTGGCGTGTCGTTGATGAGACGACTCAAGATCGGTCGCATCGTTTCGTTTGACCGAGGTTTTGATCTCATCCCAGATATTCGCCGAGTGAGGTTGCTAGGCGATGGGGCTGGCGCCGCTCTCTCCGACTAGCGTGCGCGTAATCACATGAAAAGGGCGGTTCAGGCTCTCAGAGACGAGCCGGACCCGTGAGAATGAGATTGAGCAGCCATAGTCGAAGTTGAGGACGGCGGTAACTCTCTACACCCGGTTCGGGGCGAGGAGGGCCCGATCCGGAGCGCCGGCCAACTCCCACCGAACCGGAAGATCCACGGTCCCGCGACGATCTCCCCGTCGGGCGGATCGCCCCGACGCTTCCCGGGCGGGCTCGCGGTCCGGAGGATCGGGGATCTCCGGAAGCGCCGACGCCCGCGACCCGCCCGCACCACCGGTGCCGCGCCACCGCCGTGCGACGATCGCCGCCCGATCCGCACCGCCGTCGTGGGGCGGGCGGTTCGAGCGGCCGGCACGCCCGGAAACCGGACCGGGCTCCGGGAGCGGCAAGCGCCCACCCCGACGCGCCCCCTCCGGAAAGATCGGCCGGCGCGGGGCGAACGGGCGGTTCCGTTGTAAGCAAATCTTTATGTAGGAAATTCCGGGATGAGTGGCCCAGAGCGTATGACGCTCGTCCGACAAACGGGAAGGGAGACCTATCAATGAAGTCCATCATCCAAGAGGCGATCGCGAAGCATCAAGAGAGCCAGTCCCTGGTCGAGGAGAAGAAGCCGGTCGGGGGCAGCTACGAGAGCAGCGACGACGCGGAGCTCGCGAAGCTCGCGGAGGCGCTCAAGGTCAACATCCGGATCGTCGGGTGCGGCGGCGGCGGCTCCAACACCATCAACCGGTGCGTCGAGGAAGGGATCCAGGGCGCGGAGATGTGCGCCATCAACACCGATGCGAAGCACCTGCTCACCGTCCACTCGCCCCGCAAGATCCTCATCGGCCGGCGGGCCACGAAGGGACTCGGCGCCGGCGCCCGTCCCGAAATCGGCGAGGAGGCCGCCCGGGAGAACGAGGAGGAGCTCAAGGTGTTCCTCAACGGCGGCCACATCGTCTTCGTCACGGCGGGGATGGGGGGCGGCACCGGAACCGGCTCCGCCCATCTGGTCGCCCGGCTCGCCAAGGAGGCCGGCGCCCTGACCATGGGCGTCGTGACCCTTCCGTTCTCGGCCGAGGGGGCGGTCCGGATGGAGCAGGCCCGGGACGGGCTCGAGCGGCTCCGCCGGGTCTGCGACACCACCATCGTCATCCAGAACGACCGGCTCCTGGAGCTGGTCCCCCGGATGCCGCTCGACTCGGCGTTCAAGCTCGCCGATGCCGTGCTCATGACCGGCATCAAGGGGATCATCGAGATCGTCACGCGGCCCGGCCTCGTGAACCTGGACTACGCCGACATCCTGACCGTCATGAAGGACGGCGGGGTCGCCCTCATCGGGCTCGGCGAGAGCGAAAGCACCACCGACCGGGTCACCGAGGCGGTGACCGAGGCGCTCACCTCCCCGCTCCTCGGGAATGTCGAGCTCAAGGATGCGACGGGCGCCCTGGTCCGGGTGATCGGCGGCCCCAGCATGACCGTCTCCGAGGCGGAGAAGGCCGCCGCGCTCGTGGGCGCCAAGATCTCGAAGCGCGCCCGGATCATCTGGGGATGCTCCGTCGAGAACTCCCCGGAGATGGAGAACACCATCAAGGTGCTCCTCATCATCACCGGTGTCCGGGCCACGAGCCTCCTCGGCCAGAAGGGAGGCTACGCCAGCGGTGAGTCCGAGGAAGTCATCGACCTCATCCGCTAGACCGCCGACCCCGCGCCCCCGGTACCTCGGACTCGAGGTGGCGGGGGCCCTCCCCCCCAGCCCGCGGCTCCTGGAGCAATCGCTCCGGGAGTCGGTGACCCGGGAGCATCGCGGCCCCGTGCCGGTCCGGATCGTCCGGATCCAGGGCCGCCGCGCCATCGTCGAGGTCCCGCACTGGGCGGCGGCCGCGGCCCGGCGGGCTTGGAATCCGGCACCGGATCGCCGGCCGACGGACGCCCTCGGGATCGGCACCGTCCGCACCTACGGGACCCTGCTCAAGGCCAAAGCCTGGCTGATGGACCGCTCCCGCCCCTGACCGACCGGCGGACCGGAACGCCGCGCGGCGGGAGGCACGGAGCCGCCCCCGCCGGCCCCGGATCGGGGGCCTCGGTGCCCAGGGGCCCCGACGGTCGTCCCGTCCCTCCCTTATCCTACCCGGGCCATCGCCATCGGGTGCGCTCCGTGGGTACACCGGCGCTTCCGGTCGGCCCCGGCCGCCCGCTCGTGTCCGTGGCGGGGCCGGAACCGCTCGCCGGATACTCGCTGACCGGGCTTTCCGACTGGTTCGACCCGTTCCTGCCGGAGTTCGTCCGGGACACCCTCCGGTGCGACGGAACGGTGACCCTTGCCCTCTCGG
>JAKAVH010000110.1 GCA_021827545.1 Thermoplasmata archaeon | reverse complement strand
CGATGTCGTCATGTTGCCTCCGTTGACCCTTTGGGTCAATGGCAATATCGACCCGTCCCCTCATGTGGGTGTTCTCCCTACCGCACGGAGAATCAGGAGACCGGCGAGAGACCCGGGGCTGCATAGAGGCGTCTCGTCAACCGTTAAGACCGGGAGGTGGATGGTCCAGCGTGCCCGGAGTCGGCAGTGAAACCGAAGGTCGGGACAACCGTCCCGGCTCGATGCGCCGCGTACAGCGTACGGGCGGCTCCTCCCTTGCCGTGACGCTACCGAAGGCGTGGACCGCCGCGATGAGAGTGCGTGTCGGGACTGCCATCCAGTTCCACGACTTGGGCGAAGGACGCCTCGAGCTCTCCCTCGTGCCCTCGGAATCCCGACGACCCGCCGGAGAGCGGCGGCTCCGGATCGAGGCGACCCGTCTTCCGCCCAACCTGCTGTCGAGAGTCCTGGTCGGTGCCTACGTCACCGGCCACGATCTCGTGCAGATCACGGCGCCGGGAGGCCTCTCGGCGTCCCAACGCCAAGAAGTCGGGCAGACCGTCGGTCGGATCCTCGGCATGAGCGTGGTCGCCGAATCTTCCGAGGGGATCGAGATCCAGAACTTCGTGGATCCTGCGAAGTACCCCCTGTCTCGGATCTTGGATCAGGTCGTGCGAATGCTCCGGGCCCAACTCCAGGCCTGCCTCCAGGCGCTCTCGGGGCACGAATCGAAGGGGCTCGCGGAGCTTCCGGGCATGGAGGAGGAGATCGACCGGCTGCATCTTCTGATGATCCGACAACTCCTGATCGCATCCAACGACTTCCGGGTGGCGCGGGAGATCGGCGTGGCGAGCCATCACTACCAGATGGGGTACCGGGTCGTCGTCAAGATGCTGGAGGAGATCGGCGACCTCCTCACCCACATCGGCCGGGAGCTGGAGGGAATCCACACCGACCTTCCGAAGGTATCCCGAGATTTTCCCCACGACCTATCCGAATGCTTCCAGGAGCTGGACGCCCACCTCGTCGCCACGATGGACGCGTTCACCCATCTCTCCGTCACCCGGGCCAACGCCGCTCTCAACTCGATTCGAGAGCATCTCCCGAACTACCACGCCCTGGGCACCTCCCTCGCCCGGAGAGTTCGCGACTCGACAACTGCCGTTGCGGTACAGCGAATCGTATCGAACCTCATCCAGGCGGCGCAGATGCTGGGGATCGTGAACGAGATCACGATCAACCGCGCGGTCGAGCCCGAGACGGTCGCCAAGACGGACGGTCAGGTCGACCTGAGCGAACGCGAGAGGGCGTAAGCCAGGGCTGCGAAGGCACCGGAGCGCCGGGGAGCGGCCCCGCTCCCCCCGTGAACGAAAGGGGCGTCCGTCGGAGGCGGCGGTTGCGGTTCAGCACGGAGGTGGATACGTCTGCGGAGGAGACGTGCCGGGCCCCCTTCGACCGCGATGAGATCGAACCGAGGTTCCGGGGAGATCTCTTGCCCGTGCGGTCGCCGGACTCGACCAAGGGCGATGCTCCGACTCGGAGGTGCTGCCCCGTCACTACGGGAGGGGGCGTGACGATGCCCCACCGTCGGCCCGACGCAATCGCCGGGACGCTTCCGGGCGGCAGGGTTCCAAGGAGTGTCGGCGCGGTCTCCCCCCTCCCGGCGGGCCGGTGGACGCTCGATCCGATCTGGATTCTCGGAACGGAAGTGGGCTCTGTGGAACGCCTCGTTCAAAGGTTGACCGAGGCCGGCCTCGTGGAGAAGGGGGAGAAACGCCAGGGCCGAAAGGCGAGTAGGCTGGAGTTGAAGATTCCTGTCCACACGGCCCGCTACCGCGGGTTCGTGGAATCCAACGTCAAACGGGACGACGGCGAGTTGGGGACCGACCGCCTCGAATCCGCGGAGACGTTCGAATAGGTCGGCGCCCCGGTCGAGGCGCCAGACGAACTCTTCTCGCCAATTCTCGGGGCGACGATAGCCCGCGGGGCGCACGCACGGCGGGCCGTTCTCGACGCGGAAGCCGACCGACACGGCGCCGAGATCGTCTACGGCGACACGAGTTCGGCGTTCGTTCCGGCGTCAATGCCCGCACCCGAGATCACGCGGTCGTTCAGTGCGCCGGATCGCTCCTCGGTGTCTCGCCCGTTGCGCAAGAGCGAAACGAAGGACACGGCGCAAGCCGCCGAGTATCCGACGGAGTCGATCGATTCGTGCCCCCGATTCTCCGAGCCCCGGTCCGCAACGACGCAGGTCGCGCTGGCCACCCCACGCCCGGTCTCCTCGAGTTTTGAGGGTTGCCGGCATTCGTCCGTCCAACTTCCGGACGATACGCAACCTCGACTCCGCCGCGCTTCCTGATGGACCCGAGACCTTCGAACTGCGACCGTCCGTCTCCCCGAAGGACCCGGTGTGGCTTGCCACGGCCGAGGGGGCGGTGCGAAGACAAGGACGGATGTCAGCGACAGATACCCGAACCACTGAGATCCGAACCACGAGGTGGGGCTCGACGGACCTCCCGTTCGCCGCCCGCCCTCGCTTGGACGACATCCCTCGTCGGCCTTGTCAGAACGGGAACGAAACTCGCCGCCCACCGGACACTGAGCAACGGTACTGGCAGAACCCCGTCGGTGTTCGTCGATGGGAAGCGCCGAGGCACGACAGCTCGGGCGGCCTTGGCACGCAGTCACGAAGCGGACGGCGACGTTTTGTCGGCCAGGGTCCCTTGGAACGTGCGTGGTCGGTGGGGTGAATCGTGCTTTGGTCGGGTACTGACGAGACCGGTGAACGACAGTCCCGAACGGAAACGAGCCAATCCATAGGGCCCGGGCCTTTGGAGGGGCTGGTCCCACCTATCGAACTCCGCAATTGAGCGCCGGAGTGCAATGGGACTGGCCAGATTCGAACTGGCGTCTCGGAGTCCCGAACCCCGAAGGATGGACCAAGCTACCCCACAGTCCCGTGCCGACCGGAGGACCACTCGGGAGCGGTATTTTAACGTATGGCGACGCCGGTCGGCCCGTCGAGGCGATTGGGGTGTTTCACCCCCTCCTCTTCCCCTCTATTATCCCTCACGGCCTGCAGAGAGTCGTGCTCCGATCGTCCGACTCTCCGATCCCGTCCCTCCCGTCCACCGCGGGGCTCTCCTGGTCGATCCCCGGGCTTGACGACGACCCGTCGCTTTGCTTGCGCTGCCGCTCGGCGCAACTCCTCTGCGGCAAGCCGGTCTGCCCGCTCTTGCTCCGGTATGATGCCCTCCTACGGACCCTACCGTTGGTCGCAGGGCGGGAGCTCGACGGCTCCTCGCCTCCCGGGGTGTTCGTCGGCCGTTTCGGCTACCCGAACGTCTCGGTCGGCCCGTTGGTGAGCCCCCGGCACGGCGATACGCTTCTGTTCGACACCCCCGAGGAATGGGTCGGCCGACCCGTGGACGAGCTGGTCGGATTCCGGGCCGGGCTCGTCCGCGGGACCCGGCGAGCGCGAGTGACGGACGCCGACCGACCGAGCGGCTGGCTCGACGACCTCCAATGGCTCGGGTTGGCGACCGAATCCGTGGAGGCGGAGGCGGAGTTCCGGCGGCCGCCGCGAGGAACGTTGGCCCTCTCGGACACGGCGCCCCCGGTCGGGCCGTCCGCCCCGCTCGAACGACTGCGTCTCGACGTTCGCCGGATCGACCCCGCCCTCGACCGGCTCCGTTCGGACGTTCACGCGGACGCCCGGACCGCCGTGCTCGAACTGTACGGCCGAGGGGTCCGGGTGAGTCGGATCCAACGGGCATTCAGCGTCGGCACCCTCGGCCGGCAGGGCCGTCGTCGGCTCGTGCCGACCCGCTGGAGCATCACCGCCGTCGACGATCTCGTGTCGAAGGCGAACGTCGAGCGGCTCCGCTACTTGCCCGAGCTCTCGGAGATCGAGGTCTACCGGTTCACGGCGCTGGACAATCGCTGGCTGATCGCCTGGCTGCCCGGGGCGTACCGCTACGAGTCGATCGAAGCGTGGTATCCCGAGACGTTCTGGAACCCGAGCCGTTCGAGGGTCGTCATGCTCGGCGACCACGAAGGGTTTCACGGGCGATCGACGTACGCCTCGATGGGCGGCTGCTACTACGCCGCCCGGCTCGCCGCGAGCGAGGCATTGCTCGCCCGCCAGCGGCAGGCCGGGGTCCTCGTGTTGCGCGAAGTGCATCCGGGGGAGATCCTTCCTCTCGGAGTCTGGAACGTTCGCGAGCACGTTCGGGCGGCGCTCCGCACGGCGCCGATCCGGCTCGGGAGCACGGAGGCTCTCCTGAAGACCGTCTCTCAGACGTTCGCGATACCTCTCGCGCGCTGGATCGCCGAGAGTTCCCTGCTGCGCGCGCTCCGCTACCAGCGTTCGCTCGACGATTACACGCGGCCGATCGCCCCGGCGTCGCCCGGGAGCGCTCGTCGCACCGCCCCGGTCAGATAGGTCGCCCGCGCCCCCCGCACCACGACCTCGACCCGTTCCCCGAACGGACGCCGTTCGCGGAGGACGATCGGCAGGTAATTGCGTGTTCGAGCCACGGACGATCCGCCCGGGCCATGCTCGACCACCCGGGCCGTGACCGCCCGTCCGATCCATCGCTCGAGCGACGCCCGCCCGATCGCCGCCTTCTGCCGGGTGATCCGGCGGGACCGTTCCTTCGCGACCGCCGCCCACACGGGAGGACGCCGGGCGGCCCACGTGCCCGGCCGCGGGCTGTAGCGCGTGACATTGACGATCTCGGGACGGACGTCCTCGAGCAGCTGTTCGGTCGCTCGAAAGTCCTCGTCCGACTCGCCGGGAAACCCAACGATCACGTCCGTCGCGAGCGTGGCGTCCGGAAGGCGCGATCGCGCGCGGTCGACCAACGAGCGGAACCGATCCACGGTGTATCCTCGCCGCATCTCGGCCAGCACGCGGTCCGACCCGCTCTGGACCGGTAGGTGGAGGAACGAATAGAACGGTCCGGCGGCCATCGCGTCCCAGAGGGCCCCGTCGATCTCCCCGAGCCGCTGCGGACTCATCATCCCGACGCGCACCTCGCTAAACGCCGTCGCCGACCGCACGTGGCGGAGGAGGTCCGGCAGGCGCTCGCCCGACGGCAGATCGAGGCCCCACGCCGCGGTGTCGAGCGAGGTCAGCCGGATCTCGACGGCGCCCCGGTTCGCGGCCGTTCGCGCGCGCTCGGCGACCTGGACGCTCCCGACGCTCTGAAGACGCCCCCGGGCGAGCCGACTGTAGCAGTAGCTGCAGCTGCTCGTGCACCCTTGGGCAATGACCACCTCTCGGGCGGCTTCCCGCCGGGGCGGATCCGGGCCCGGGCCGCCGGCTGTCCGAGCCGGGCCGCGGTCGAGCCGCCGATCGGCGGCGAGCCGTCCCGCCCAGGCGATCTGGTCGCGGATTCCGACGAAGGTGGTGCGGTCCCGGCCGGGACCGACAAACAGTTCGGGCCGGGGGGCGAGGCACCCGGTGACGACGACCTGCGGGCAGTGAGCGGTGAGCGATCTCCACCGGCGGAGCATCCGGGACTCGGTGGCGCCGATCACTCCGCACGTGACGAGGATTGCGAGCTCGGCGCGTTCGGCTCGGTCGACGATCTCGATCGAGCGCGCGGCGAGGGTCTCCGCGAGGTCGCGGGCCTCCCCGCGGTTCTGGGCGCAGCCGTACGCCTCGA